>NZ_JBHYIG010000061.1:0-4302 GCF_042740015.1 Streptomyces sp. NPDC059037 | reverse complement strand
CCCGCCCCCACACCAACCCCCCCCCCCCCGCACAACCTCGCGGGGGCGGAGGGCTTTGGTGCGGTCGACGGGTCAATCCCACTCGACGGGCAGCTGCAGCGGGCCGTGGAACGAGGCGTTGGGCGGGTACGTGAAGGTGGTCCCCGGGACCAGCCGGAGGCCCGGGGGGCGCCGGGTCAGCTCCTCCAGGATGATCCGCATCTCCAGGCGCGCGAGCGGTGCGCCGAGGCACGCGTGGCTGCCGATGCCGAAGCTCAGGTGCCGCTTGGCGTTGGGGCGGTGGATGTCGAAGCGCTCCGGGTCCGGGAAGACGTCCGCGTCGTGGTTGCCGGATCCGATCATGAGCAGGACCGGGCTCTGTGCGGGGATCCGCACGCCGCCGAGCGTGACGGCGGCGCGGGTGCGCCGACGCCAGCACAGGACCGAGGTCGAGTGGCGCAGGGACTCCTCGACCGCGTTGGGCACGGCCGAGGGGTCGGCGCACAGCGCGGTCCACGCGTCCCGCTGTGTCAGCAGGCACTTGAGGGCGTTGGCGGTGGCGTTGGTGGTGGTCTCGTGCGCGGCGACGAGGCCGCTCATCATCATGTTCTGCAGCTGGTTGTCGCTGATGACGTCCGGGTGTTCGCGCTGCATCTCGATGGCGTGCGGGATCCACCCCGTGCCCTTCTCGCGCCGCAGCAGGTCCACGAGTTCACCGGCGAGGGTCCACCAGCGGCCCACCTGGTCGGCGATCTCCCTCTGGTGCTCGCCGGTGGGGCGCCCCCAGGTGAACAGGCCCATCTTCACGGCGTAGCCGCGGGCCTGTGCCACGTACTCCTCGGGGACACCGGCGACCAGCAGACCGACGACCGCCGGGACCTCCCACACCAGGTCCTGGATCAGATCGGCGTGCCCGCGGTCGGCGAACGCGTCGATGTATCCGGTGACCAGGTCCCGGATCCGGCCTTCGAGCGGCTCGATCTCGGGGGCGGCGAGCGGCGGGGCGAGCAGTTTCCGTCGTGGCAGGTGCCGGGGCGGGTCCTCGTTGACGAGGACGGGCCCCGGGGCGAAGCCGTAGCCGTCCAGGACTTCGCGGGCCTCGGCGCCGAGCGGGGTGATCGGCTCCAGCGCGTTGGCCGCGGTGAAGCGGCGGCTGTCGTGCAGCGCCGCCTTGATGTCGTGGTAGCGGGTCACCACCCACATGTCCAACAGCGGGGAGTAGAAGACGGGTTGGTGGCGGCGGGCCTCGGCGAGCGCGGCCGGCGGGTCCTGCTGGTAGGCGTCACCGAACGGGTCGAACCGCTCGGCGACGCCCGCCCCATCGACGAGCCCCGCCCCCGTCCCTCCTGCCATGCCCGTGACAGGGCAGCGGCCGCCCGTCACAGGACCACGGGCAGCGCTGTGCGGCCCGCCCGGCGCGCGGGCACGGTCGCGGCGACCGGGTCACGCTCGATCGGTGAGTAGTCGTAGCGGTCCAGCGGATCGCGCTTGACGTCCACGATGCGGGAGTTGGACTCGCGGATGCGTCCGCGTACGTCGTCGCTGACCAGGTGGAGCGCGATGCTGTCGACGAACGGGGCGCCGCGGTCGGTGGCCCGGATCACCCGGCCGTCGAGCTCGAGGAGCCCGCGGTCGAGGAAGGGGGCGAGGTCGGCGCGGAAGCGTTCGAGGGGGTCGGCGCCGAAGCGCGCGGCGTAGGCGTCGCGGTCCACTCCGCCGGAGCGCAGCGAGAACATCAGGGTGCGGCGCATCCGCTCCTCCTCCGGCAGGCGCGAGCCGCGCCAGACGGGGAGCTTTCCGCTCTCCACGGACGCCATGTAGCCGTCGAGCGAGCAGTCGTTGTAGTACTGCACCTGGTCGACATATCCAAAGCCGGAAACACCGAAGGGCAGCAGGTTGATGTCCTCGATGGAGTCGTACTTGTCCTCCTGCTGCTGGGAATGCGTGTCGGCACGCGCGTAGTAGAAGAGGGGCCCGCGCCGGAATCCGAGACGCTTCATGATCGCCTCGGTGGCGAAGTGCATGAGGAGCCGCCCACGGGCGTCGGGGAAGATCTCCGGGTTCTTGCGGTAGTGCGCGGAAATGGGGTCGGCCTGCTTGAACATGAGGGGGAAGATGTTGAACTTCTCCACGCCGCATTCCACCAGCGACCGTATGGAGGAGTACCAGTTCTCCATCGTCTGGTAGGGAAGGCCGAAGATCAGGTCCACCGACACGTTCGTCGCGTCGCGGTCGTCCAGCATCTTCAGCAGGCGCTGGACGTCGGCCGCGGTGTGCCCGCGGTTGAGCTTGGCGAGGATGCGGTCGTCCATCGACTGGACGCCGAAGACCCAGCGGTTCACGCCGGCGGCCGCCAGGGCGTCGAGGCGCTCCTCGTAGTCCGGGGCGTCGATGACCGAAGGGTGCAGCTCATAGGTGATCTCGGCGTCCGGCGCGATGTCGATGGTCTCGCGCAGGGAGCCGAAGACCCGGCGGATCTGGTCCGCGGAGAGGTAGGAGGGCGTGCCGCCGCCGAAGTACACGGTGCGCGCGGTCGGGCGTCCGATGTGCCCGCGGGCGATCTCCATCTCCTTGACGAGGGCCTGCAGATAGCGCTCGACGCGGGTCTGCTGCGGCAGGATCTCCTTCGCGAAGTGGCAGAAGGTGCACCGCTGTTCGCAGAACGGGATGTGCAGGTAGACGCTGCAGTTCCGGCCGACCCCGGAGAGGAAGTCCTCGCCGCGCATCTCTTCCATCGCCTTGAGCGGAGGGTACGTTCCGATGAGGTAGTAGTTCTCGACGGGCTGGAGAATTCCGGCGGTGGCGAGATCGGCCAGATCCAGTTCCCGCAGGGCCGCCTCCGCTTCCGCGGCCACCTCTTGGAATTCCGGGAAGGGTATGTTTTCGTGCATGCCCGCGTGGCTCCTTTCGGGTGTACGCGCAGAACAGATTGCGCGGAACAGATTGCGCGCGGAACGAGGACCTTTGGAAATCTGCCAGCCGGCCGTTACGGGGGATATAGCAGCCGGTCTGGCAATTGCCTGTCAGTCGCCGGACGAGCCCGGACATGTGCGGCCCGCGCTCAGGGGGATGCTCAGCCCGCGAGCAGCTCCGCCGAGAGATGCACCGTCACCGGCCCCACGGCCCCGACCGGCCTGGCCAGTGCCGCCAGGCAGCCCCGGGGCGCCGCCACGTCCCGCACGACCCAGTACGTCCGTTCGTCCGGGGCCCGGTGGGCGACCACCGCGAGTTCACGGTCCGGGCGTACGTCCACCCGAGCGAGGTCGGTCCCCAGGCCGAGGCCCCAGGACTTGACCACGGCCTCCTTCCGCACCCAGCAGCGCATCAGCGCCTCCTGGCGTGCCTCGCTGTCCGCTCCGTACGACGCCACATGCGCCTGCTCCGCCTCGGTGAGGCAGCGGCGGAACACGGCTTCGGCCTCATGGCCCTGGCGGCGTTCGATGTCCACACCGACCGGGTCGCCCTTGGAGAGGGCGAGCATCCACCACTCTTCGCAGCGCGACATGCTCACCTCCCAGTCGGCGTCGGGCCGCCGGACGTAGGGCGGGCCGTGCTGGTCGCTGCCGCAGCCGGGGCAGCGCCGGGTCCCCCAGCCGATGTCGCCCGGCTCGACCCCGAGGCTGGCGCCCACGATCCGCCGGAACGCGGCGTGCGCGCCCGCGTACCAGGCGCGGCGGCACGCGTCGGTGAAGCGTTCCATCCGGCGCCGCTCGCCCGGGTCGAGCAGCGCGAGGTCGCCGGGCGTGGCTTCGTCAGCTGTCCTGCCGATCCAGATGTGGGCGCCCGAAGGTCCGGGGCGTTCCACGGCGGGGGCGCCTGATGAGGGCATGGCGGCCTACCCCATGGCTCGCGCGACGTGGACCCGGGATGTGCAGTCGAGCTTCTGCATCACCACGCGCAGGTGGTTGATCACCGTCCACTCCGATATCTGCAGCCTGCGCGCTATTTGACGGTTGGTAAGACCTTCCGCGACGAGGAGGGCGATCTGGTGCTGCCGGGCGGTGAGACCGCCCGGCGCCGCCGGTGCGGGCCCGGCGTCCTGCCCTTCCGCGGGGTCGCCGCACTCGGGCCGCGGCGCGAAAAGCCCTGCGATCAGGGCGTCCCGCAGCGATATCTGGTGGGCGCTCAGGCGCAGTTGGTGCAGCTCGGCCGCGTCGAGGGCCTCCCGCAGACGGCCGCCGACGACCTCCAGGGCGGCCTCGTCGTCCGGCACGAGGCCATGGCGCCTGCGCAGGGCCTGGGCGTCGGCGAGCACCCGGGCGACGGCATGCCGTTCCTCGGCGGTGGCCGATCCCGCGACGGTGGCCACGGTCTCCAGGACCT
>NZ_JBHYIG010000060.1:0-36206 GCF_042740015.1 Streptomyces sp. NPDC059037 | reverse complement strand
GGCGCCCGGGGCGGCGCCCCGCCCCCCGCGCGCGGGGCCGCTCGGCGCTGCCCCCCCCCGCCGCCCCCCCGGGCCCCGGGGGGGGCCGCCCCCCACACGGGTGGCCTCGACGACGAGCCGCCCCGAGACGTTCGTGGTCGCCCCGGTCACCGCGTCGCCCACCGCCACGTCCACCGGCACGGACTCGCCGGTCAGCATCGACACGTCGACCGCGGACGCGCCCTCCACGACGGTGCCGTCGGTCGCGACGGTCTCCCCGGGGCGTACGGCGAAACGGTCGCCGACGGCCAGCCGGTCGACCGGAACGCGCACCTCCCTGCCGTCCCGCAGCACGGCCGCGTCCTTGGCGCCCAGTTCGAGCAGCGCCCGCAGCGCCGCGCCCGCGCGCCGCTTGGAGCGGGCCTCCAGCCAGCGGCCGAGCAGGATGAACGTGATGACGCCCGAGGCGACTTCGAGATAGATGGTCGAGGCGGCGTCGGCGCGCGACACCGTGAACTCGAAGGGGTGCCGCATGCCCGGCATGCCCGCGTCGCCGAGGAACAGCGCCCACAGCGACCAGCCGAAGGCGGCGATCGTGCCCACGGACACCAGGGTGTCCATCGTCGCGGCGCCGTGCCGCAGATTCGTGAACGCCGCCCGGTGGAAGGGCAACCCGCCCCAGACGACGACGGGCGCGGCAAGCGTCAGCGAGAGCCACTGCCAGCTGTCGAACTGCAGCGAGGGGACCATGGCGAGCAGCACGACGGGCAGCGAGAGCAGCGCGGAGACGATGAGCCGCTGCCGCAGGGTGTCGGGCTCGGTGATGTCGGCGGTGGTGGGATGCTCCCCGGCCTCGGGTTCGGCGGGCTCGGGGACGATCTCCTTCGCCGTGTAGCCGAGCTTCTCGACCGTGGCGACCAGCTGCGCGACCTCGGTCCCTTCGGCGTACGAGACCTTCGCCTTCTCCGTGGCGAGGTTGACCGAGGCGGTCACGCCCTCCATGCGGTTCAGCTTCTTCTCGATGCGGGCCGAGCAGGAGGCGCAGGTCATACCGCCGACGGCGAGTTCGACTTCGTTCATGGTTCTCTCGTGACTACTGGGTGGTGTGGCTGCGGGCCCTGTGACGGTGCCACAGGGCCCGGGGTACCCGGCAGGCGGCAGGTCAGGCCTTGACGCCGGTCAGCTCGTAGCCCGCCTCGTCGACCGCGGCGCGCACCGCGGCCTCGTCCAGCGGGGCGTCGGAGACCACGGTCACCTGGCCCGTGGAGGCCACCGCCTTGACCGAGCTGACGCCCGCGAGCTCCGAGATCTCGCCGGCGACGGCGCCCTCGCAGTGGCCACAGGTCATGCCGGTCACCTCGTACACGGTGGTCACGGCGCCCTGCGGCGTCTCGGCGGCGCCGCCCGAGTGGCAGGAACCACTGGGGGAGCAGCAGGAGCCGGCGGTCTCGGTCTCGGCCTGCTGGAGCTCGGTCTGGGCGCTCATGTCGTTCTCCTCGGTGAGGGTGCGGCGTATGTGCGTATGCGACGTAATGTGCAGGAGTGACCCCGGAGTTCCCCGGAGCCTCCCGACACTCACCACACTATACCCCTAGGGGGTACTTCTCAATGAGGGGGGACGGTGCGCGGCCCGCTCGGAGGGTCAGTCCCTGCGCCCCCGGTTGCCGGGCCGCGCCGCGACCCAGGCGCGGATCGTGTCCGCGTACCAGTAGGGCTTGCCGCTCTCCACGTGGTCGGGCTCGGGAAGCAGGCCGTGCTTGCGGTAGGAGCGCACGGTGTCGGGCTGCACCCGGATGTGTGCGGCGATGTCCTTGTACGACCAGAGCCTTCGGTCGGTCATCAGTGGCACCTCCCTGCGGGTGCCGCAGGGGCGGCTCGGGGGGAGCCGTCGGGGGAGCTGCGGCACGACGCTGGCGATCACTCAGCCTTGTGCCCGGTGAACGACGCGGAGTGAGCGCAGGGGGGCGGCTGTCGACTGCCTGTGACGCAAGACCCGCGTATACGGGACATGTGTGACAGGGGGAGGTTCTTTGTGACGCGTGTGATGCATCCAGGGGGCGCGTCGGAGCGGCGTGAAACGGGCGCACGGATGCAGAGCGCGAGCGGGCCGGTCGAAGCGAGGTGCAGCAGCGCCCCGGAGGGGCGCGGGGCTGTGACGTGTGCGGCTCCGCCGCGTGGGCGCGGCCGGCCACGACGCACCCGCAGGTGGAATACCGGACTTCCAGCGGAGCGCCTAGGCGCCGCAGGAACGCAGGAACGAGCGGGTGCGGCGGGCGATGGGCCCCGGCTTGTCCGGCGGGCACGGGTACATGTCCTGCTCGACGATGGCGAACAGATCCACGTCCAGCTTCTGCGCCGCCGCGAGCACCGGCTCCAGGGCGGGCACCCCCGACGGCGGCTCGCACATCACGCCGCGCGCCACGGCGGGCCCGAACGGCATCTCCTGCGCCCGCACCTCGGCGAGCACCGCCGGGTCGACCTGCTTGAGGTGCAGATAGCCGATGCGCTCGCCGTACGTCTCGATGAGCTTGACGCTGTCGCCGCCGCAGTAGGCGTAGTGCCCGGTGTCCAGGCAGAGCGAGACGAGGTCGGAGTCCGTCGCGTCGAGGAAACGGGTCACGTTCTCCTCGGTGTCGATGTGCGTGTCCGCGTGCGGATGGACGACGACCCGCAGGCCGTACCGCTCGCGCACCCGGTACGCCAGGCGCTCGGTCTGCAGCGTGAGCTGGCGCCACTGCTCCGGCGTGAGCGTGCGGTCCTCCAGGACCTCGCCGGTCTTGTCGTCGCGCCAGAAGGAGGGGATGACGACCAGATGCCGGGCGCCCATCGCCTGGGTGAGGGCGGCGATTCCGGCCACATGTTCCCAGGTCTTCTCCCAGACGGAGGGTCCGTGGTGCAGGCCGGTGAAGACCGTCCCCGCGGAGACCTTCAGGCCGCGCCGCTGTGTCTCGGCGGTCAGTTCGGCGGGATCCGTGGGCAGATAGCCGTACGGACCGAGTTCGATCCACTCGTATCCGGAGTCCGCCACCTCGTCGAGGAAGCGGCTCCAGGGGACCTGCCCGGGATCCTCGGGGAACCACACGCCCCACGAGTCGGGCGCCGAGCCGATGCGGATGCGTGACAGCGTCGTCATGGCAGCCAGCTTTCAGGGCGGCGGAGAAGGGTGTCAAGGAGTCGTCCGAATGTAAGGACAATGTGTTGACAGGGTTCGTGGGGCGGGATTAGACCTAGGGGTGGGCGATGCCGAGAGGGAGTGCAGGGTGACGGTGACTGATCCGTGTGGCGATCCGTATGCCGATCCGTTTGACGTCATCACCATGGGGCGGATCGGGGTGGACCTCTATCCCCTGCAGGCCGGGGTGCCGCTCGCCGAGGTCACCACCTTCGGCAAGTTCCTCGGTGGCTCCGCGTCGAACGTCGCGGTGGCGGCGGCACGCCTCGGCCGCCGGGTGGCGCTCCTCACGCGTACGGGCGAGGACCCCTTCGGGGAGTATCTGCACCGGGCGCTGCGGGAGTTCGGGGTCGACGACCGGTGGGTGACGGGGGTCGCCGGGCTCCCCACGCCGGTCACCTTCTGCGAGGTCTTCCCGCCCGACGACTTCCCGCTCTACTTCTACCGGCAGCCGAAGGCGCCCGACCTCGAGATGTACGAGAGCGAACTAGACCTCGGCGCGATCGCCGCCGCGCGGGTGTTCTGGATGACGGGTACGGGGCTGAGCGCGGAGCCGAGCCGGGGCGCGACGCTGGCCGCGCTGGCGGCCAGGAGCCGGCGCGAGGTCACCGTCTTCGACCTGGACTGGCGGCCGATGTTCTGGAGCGACCCCCAGGAGGCCAGACCCTTCTACGCCGAGGCCCTGCGGCACGCGACCGTCGCCGTGGGAAATCTCGACGAGGTCGAGGTGGCGACGGGGGAGCGGGAGCCGTACGCCGCCGCTCGGGCCTTGCTGGCGGCGGGAGTTGAGCTGGCCGTGGTGAAACAGGGCCCGAAGGGTGTGCTCGCCGTCAGCCGCTCCGGGGAGGCCGCGGAGGTGCCGCCGCTGCCGGTGAGTGTCCTGAACGGCCTCGGGGCGGGGGACGCGTTCGGCGGCGCCTTGTGCCATGGGTTGCTCGGAGGGTGGGGGCTTGAGCGGATCATGCGGTACGCCAACGCGGCGGGCGCGATTGTCGCTTCGCGGCTGGAGTGCTCATCTGCCATGCCGTTCGCTGACGAGGTCGAGGCGGCGGTCGAGGCTGGGGAAGTGACGTGAACTTTCCCCGACCCCGCCCCTTCCCGAAACCGGGGCTGCTGAATTTTCCGCCGGGAGGGCCAGAAAATGCAGGTGATCGCCGGTGATTGATATCGCTGAACTCTCCCGCATCAGGGCCTCTCGGCCAGAAGCCATCGCTGAGGCCGCTTCCCGCCGTACCCGGCGGCCCCTCCTCGGCGACAGCGGGCGGTTGATGATCATTGCCGCCGATCACCCCGCACGCGGCGCCCTCTCCGTGGGGGGACGTCCGTTCGCCATGGCCAACCGCGGGGACCTCCTCGAACGGCTCTGTCTCGCGCTGTCCCGCCCCCGTGTGGACGGCGTGCTCGCCACCGCCGACATCCTGGAGGATCTCCTCCTGCTCGGCGCCCTCGACGGGAAGGTCGTCATGGGGTCCATGAACAGGGGTGGACTCGCCGGGGCCTCGTTCGAGTTGGACGACCGGTTCACCGGGTATCGCGCAGAGGATCTGGAGCGGCTCGGGTTCGACGCGGGGAAGCTGTTGCTGCGGGTCGACTACGACGACCCCGGATCGCTCGCCACCATGGACGCCGCCGCACGGGCCGTCGACTCGATGGCCGCCCGCAGGCTGCCCGTCTTCGTGGAGCCGTTCCTCTGCCGCCGCCCGGCGGACGGCGGACCGCCGCGCAACGATCTGAGCGCCGACGCCGTCACCACGTCCATCGCCATCGCCTCCGGCCTCGCCGGGACATCGGCGTACACCTGGCTGAAGGTTCCCGTCACCGAGAATCCGGACGACATGGAGCGGGTCATGGAGACCAGCACCCTGCCCGCCGTGCTGCTCGGCGGTGATCTGGGTGACGACGGTGACGCCGCGTACGAGAAGTGGCGCGGCGCCCTGCAACTGCCCACCGTCCAGGGGCTCGTCGCGGGGCGCACGCTGCTGTACCCGGCGGACGGGGACGTGGCGGGCGCCGTCGACACCGCCGTCGGACTGCTGTAGGAGGGCCACATGACGTACGTACCGAAGGGCAGTGCGGTCGAGCGGCCGTACGTCCTCGACCTCGGTCCCAAGCGGACCGGACTCAGCCATTCCGAGCTACGGGTGATCGAACTGGAGCCCGGCACCACGCACTCCTTCGCCACCGGAGAGAGTGAATGGATCGTGCTCCCGCTGGCCGGCGGCTGTACGGTGCAGGCGGAAGGCGAGATCATCGAACTGCTGGGCCGGGACGGCGTGTTCAGCGGAGTCAGCGACTTCGCCTATGTGCCCCGTGGCGCCCAGATCCAGATCGCCTCCGGCGCGGGAGGCCGCTTCGCCCTGGCAGGAGCGAAGTGCGAGCGTCGACTCCCCGCCCGCTACGGCTCCGCGCCGGAGGTCTCCGTCGAACGACGCGGCAGCGGCAACTGCGCCCGCGAGGTCCGCAACTTCGCGTCCGCCGACGCCTTCGACTGCGACCGTCTCATCGCCGTCGAGGTGATCACGCCGGGCGGCAACTGGTCCTCGTATCCGCCGCACAAGCACGACGAGAACCGCCCCGGCCTGGAGACCGAGCTCGAAGAGATCTATTACTTCGAGATCGAGGAGGGCCGGGGCGGGCGTGACGGGTTCGGGTATCAGCGCGTTTTCCCCTCCCGGCCCGGCGGCACCGACGTGCTCGCCGAGGTGCGGACCGGTGACGCCGTGCTCGTCCCCGACGGCTGGCACGGGCCTTCCATCGCCCAGCCGGGGCACGCCATGTACTACCTGAACGTGATGGCGGGACCGGGGCCCGAGCGGGAGTGGCGGATCTGCTTCCACCCCGATCACACGGAGGGATACCGATGACCGCGACGAACACGGTGAGTACCGTGCGGCTCACCACCGCGCAGGCGCTCGTCCGCTTCCTGTCCCGGCAGTTCACCGAGCGGGACGGCCGGCGGCAGCGGCTCATCGGGGCCACCTGGGGCATCTTCGGGCACGGGAACGTGGCGGGGATCGGCCAGGCGCTCGTCGAGTACGCCGATGAGATGCCCTACCACCAGGGGCGCAACGAACAGGCCATGGTGCACGCCGCCGTCGGGTACGCCCGCCAGTCCGGCCGCCTCTCCACGCACGCCGTCACCACCTCCATCGGGCCCGGTGCGACCAACCTCGTCACCGGCGCCGCGCTGGCGACCGTCAACCACCTGCCGGTCCTGCTGCTGCCCGGCGACACCTTCGCGACCCGGCCCGCCGACCCGGTGCTCCAGCAGCTCGAAGTCCCGTACGCGGGCGATGTGTCGGTGAACGACTGTCTGCGGCCGGTGTCGAAGTACTTCGACCGGATCACCCGGCCCGAGGCCCTGATCCCGGCCGCGCTCGCCGCGATGCGGGTGCTCACCGACCCGGCCGCCACCGGCGCCGTCACGCTCGCCCTGCCGCAGGACGTGCAGGCGGAGGCGTACGACTGGCCGGCGGAGTTCTTCGCGGAGCGGACCTGGGCCGTACGCCGCCAGGCGCCCGACCCGCAGGAGCTTGCCGCCGCCGCACGGCTCGTACGGGACTCCCTGCGCCCGCTGATCGTCGCGGGCGGCGGGGTGCACCACAGCGCCGCCGAGGACGCGCTGCGGGAGCTCGCCGACGCCACCGGGATCCCGGTCGCCTCCACGCAGGCCGGCAAGGGGTCGCTGCGCTTCGACCACCCGGCGGACGTCGGCGGCATCGGGCACACCGGCACCGCGACCGCCGACGAACTGGCGTGCACCGCCGACCTGGTGATCGGCGTCGGCACCCGCTACAGCGACTTCACGACGGCCTCCGGGACGCTCTTCGCCGCGCGGGACGTCCGCTTCCTCAACCTCAACATCACGTCCTTCGACGGTCACAAGATGGCGGGCACCCCGCTGATCGCCGACGCGCGCGCCGGGCTGCGGGCGCTGACCGGGGCGCTCGACGGCTACCGCGTCACGGACGCCTATGCCGCCGAGTACACCGACGACAAGGTGCGCTGGGAGCAGCGTGTCGACGCGGCGTACGCGGTCGACGAACCCGACGTACGGCCCACCCAGGCCCAAGTCCTCGGTCTGCTGGACGAGTTGGTCACGGAGCGGGACGTGATCATCAATGCCGCCGGGTCGCTCCCCGGCGATCTGCACAAGCTGTGGCGGGCCCGCTCGCCGCGCCAGTACCACGTCGAGTACGGCTACTCCTGCATGGGATACGAGATCCCCGCCTCGATCGGCGTCGCGATGGCCGCCCCGGACCACCACGTCTGGGCGCTGGTCGGCGACGGGACATATCTCATGATGCCCACCGAAATCGTCACGGCCGTCCAGGAGAACATTCCGGTCAAGATCGTGATCCTGCAGAACCACGGGTACGCGTCCATCGGCGGCCTCTCCGAGTCCGTGGGCGGCGAGCGCTTCGGCACCGCCTACCGCTTCCGGGCGCCGGACGGGACGTACACGGATGCCCCGCTGCCCGTTGATCTCGCGGCCAACGCGGCCTCGCTCGGGATGCGGGTGATCCGCGCCAAAACCGTCGGTGACCTGCGCGATGCCCTCGCCGATGCGCGCTCGGCCGACCGGCCCACATGTGTCTACATCGAGACGGAAACGGCAGACACAGTGTCGGGCCCGCCCCCCGCGCAGGCATGGTGGGATGTGCCCGTGGCCGAGACAGCGACCCGACCGTCGGCGGTCAAGGCCAGAGAAGAGTACGACCGGCACGTCACAGCCCGACGCCGCCATCTGTGAGACCTGTGAGACCTGTGCGAGTGCCGCCGCCAGCTGAGAGATAGGGATGCTTGATCATGACGAAGACCGTCAATCACTGGATCGGTGGGAAGACCGTCGAGGGTGCGTCGGGTACGTACGGTCCGGTGACCGACCCGGCGACCGGCGCCGTCACCACCCAGGTCGCCTTCGCCTCCGTGGACGAGGTGGACGCCGCCGTCGCCTCCGCGAAGGCCGCGTACGAGACGTGGGGCAAGTCGTCCCTCGCCAAGCGCACCTCGGTGCTCTTCGCCTTCCGCGCGCTGCTCGACGCCAACCGTGACGCGATCGCCGAGCTGATCACCGCCGAGCACGGCAAGGTGCACTCCGACGCGCTCGGCGAGGTCGCCCGTGGCCTGGAGATCGTCGACCTGGCGTGCGGGATCACCGTGCAGCTGAAGGGCGAGCTGTCCACGGAGGTGGCATCGCGCGTGGACGTGTCGTCCATCCGCCAGCCGCTCGGCGTCGTCGCCGGCATCACGCCGTTCAACTTCCCTGCCATGGTGCCGATGTGGATGTTCCCGCTGGCCATCGCGTGCGGCAACACCTTCATCCTGAAGCCGTCGGAGAAGGACCCGTCGGCGTCGATGAAGATCGCCGAGCTGCTTTCGGAAGCGGGACTCCCGGACGGCGTCTTCAACGTCGTACACGGTGACAAGGTGGCCGTGGACGCGCTGCTCGAGCACCCGGACGTGGCCGCCGTCTCCTTCGTCGGCTCGACGCCCATCGCCCGCTACATCCACACCACCGCGTCCGCCAACGGCAAGCGCGTGCAGGCGCTCGGCGGTGCCAAGAACCACATGCTGGTCCTGCCGGACGCCGACCTGGACGCGGCTGCCGACGCCGCCGTCTCGGCCGCGTACGGCTCGGCGGGCGAGCGCTGCATGGCCATCTCGGCCGTGGTCGCGGTCGGCTCCGTCGGTGACGCCCTGGTCGCGAAGATCAAGGAGCGCGCCGAGAAGATCAAGATCGGTCCCGGCAACGACCCGACGTCCGAGATGGGCCCGCTCATCACGGCCGCGCACCGCGACAAGGTCGCCTCGTACGTGACCGGCGCGAAGGCCGAGGGCTGCGAGGTCGTGCTCGACGGCACGGGCTACACGGTCGAGGGCCACGAGGACGGCCACTGGATCGGCCTCTCGCTGCTCGACCGGGTGCCGGTCACGGCCGCCGCGTACAAGGACGAGATCTTCGGCCCGGTCCTTTGCGTGCTCCGCGTGGACACGTACGAAGAGGGCGTGGCGCTGATGAACGCCTCGCCGTTCGGCAACGGCACCGCGATCTTCACCCGTGACGGGGGCGCCGCGCGCCGCTTCCAGCTGGAGATCGAGGCGGGCATGGTCGGCGTGAACGTGCCGATCCCCGTGCCGGTGGGCTACCACTCCTTCGGTGGCTGGAAGGACTCGCTCTTCGGCGACCACCACATCTACGGCAACGACGGCACGCACTTCTACACGCGCGGCAAGGTGATCACCACGCGCTGGCCGGACCCGTCGGACGCCCCGGCGGGCGTGGACCTGGGATTCCCTCGTAACCACTGAGCGGTTTGCTGGACTGATCCGCCGCTTCGCGGCGGGTCTTTCCCGCCCGCCCACCCGATTCCCGGCAGGGGCGGGGTTGGAGTTCGTACCGCAAGCGTCGTACGCGGAGCCCTGGGCGTACTCCCCTGGTAGGTAAGCGGGTTCACCCCGGCGGCTGCCTCGGATGTCGGACGTCGCCCGTACGGTTGACGCATGGATCTACGACTGCCCAAGCGCGGACTGCTCGCGGCCGGCGCCGCCCTCGCGGTGCTGGTGGGCGCGGGCACCTGGACGGCGGTGGCATCGGACGACGCCCCCGCCGTCCGCCGCTCGGACCGCGTGATGGAGATGACCGGCGCGGGCGGCGCGAAGATCGACACCTCTTACTTCACCGCGGGGGACAGCGACGCGAAGCGCCCGGCCGTCCTCATCGGCCACGGCTTCGGCGGCAGCAAGGAAGACGTACGCGACCAGGCGGAGGACCTCGCCCGCGACGGGTACGCGGTGCTCACCTGGTCCGCCCGCGGCTTCGGCGGGTCCACCGGCAAGATCGGCCTGAACGACCCTAAGGGCGAGGTCGCCGACGTCTCCCGTCTCATCGACTGGCTGGCCGACCGCCCCGAGGTGGAGCTGGACAAGGACGGCGACCCACGGGTGGGCGTCACCGGCGCCTCGTACGGCGGCGCTGTCTCCCTCCTCGCCGCAGGGCACGACCGGCGCGTGGACGCCATCGCTCCCCAGATCACGTACTGGAACCTGAGCGACGCGCTCTTCCCCCACGGCGTGTTCAAGAAGCTCTGGGCGGGCCTCTTCATCAGCACGGGCGGCGGCTGCGACCGGTTCGAGAAGCGGCTCTGCGAGATGTACGACCGGGTCGCGGTCTCCGGGAAGCCGGACGACCGGGCCCGCGAGCTCCTCGCGGACCGCAGCCCGTCCGCCGTCGGCGACCGCATCAAGGTGCCCGCCCTGATCGTGCAGGGCCAGTCCGACTCCCTCTTCCCGCTGGGCCAGGCCGACGCGATGGCCAAGGCGATCCGCGGCAACCACGCACCCGTGTCCGTCGACTGGATCTCCGGCGGCCATGACGGCGGGGACCGCGAGACGGGGCGGGTGAACGCCCGTATCGGGTCGTGGTTCGACCGCTATCTGAAGGACGACAAGAACGCCGACACGGGACCGGCGTTCCGGGTCACGCGCACCGGAGGCATCGACTCCACCGATGGCGCCGCCACCTTGCGCGGCGCGAGCGCGGACCGGTATCCGGGCCTGCGGAGCGGCCTCCGCGAGGTGCCGCTGACCGGCAGCGCACCCGGAATCGCGGCCGGGGGCGCGTTCGGGCAGGGCGCCGCCGGAAGCGAGGACCGCCGTGCGGCCGCCGGGCGTGAGCAGAGCTTCGAGAACCCGGCGGGGGCCGCGCCGCCCGCGATCTCCGCGCTGCCGGGCGTCGGAGGCGGCGGCCTCTCCCAGCTGTCCTCGCTCGGCGTCGGCGTCTCCCTCGACTTCCCCGGCCAGTACGCCGCGTTCGAGTCGGCGCCGCTGAAGGACGACGTACGGCTCACGGGATCGCCGTCCGTGCGGGTGCACGTGAAGTCCGAGAGCGACGACGCGGTGCTCTTCGGGAAGGTGTACGACGTGGGTCCTGGCGACGAGCAGCCGGTGCTGCCCGCGCAACTGGTCGCGCCGGTAAGGGTGGAGAACGCGGGCGCCAAGGGCGGCAAGGACGTCGACCTGACCCTCCCCGCCGTCGACCACGACCTGCAGAAGGGCCACCGCCTCCGCCTCGTCCTCTCCTCGACGGACCTGGGCTATGCCTCTCCGGCGGAGCCCACCACGTACACGGTGTCCCTCAAGAGCGACCTGTCGGTCCCGACCGCGCCCGGCGTGAAGACGGCGGCCGCGCCGCTGCCCTCCTGGGTGTGGTGGCTGCCGCTCACCGGAGCGGTCATCGCGCTCGGGCTCCTGCTGACCGCGCGGCGCCGGACGGCGGCACCGGCGCCGGACCCGCAGCTCGCCGAAGTCCCGCTCCAGATCACGGACTTGAGCAAGCGGTACGCGAAGTCGGTGGACCGGTACGCGGTGCGTGACGTGTCCTTCCGCGTGGAGCGGGGCCAGGTCCTCGGCCTCCTGGGTCCGAACGGTGCGGGCAAGACGACCACCCTGCGCATGCTGATGGGCCTGATCCGGCCCGACGCGGGCGAGATCCGCGTCTTCGGGCAGGCGATCCGGGCGGGCGCCCCCGTCCTCTCCCGGGTCGGCGCCTTCGTCGAGGGCGCCGGATTCCTCCCGCACCTCTCGGGCCGGGAGAACCTGGAGCTGTACTGGAAGGCCACCGGACGCCCCGCCGGGGACGCCCACCTCGACGAGGCGCTGGAGATCGCAGGGCTCGGCGACGCTTCCCCAAGTTCTCGGCTTCGCTCGAACAGGGGAGACCCCATCGCCCGCGCGGTGCGGACGTACTCCCAGGGCATGCGGCAGCGGCTCGCCATCGCCCAGGCGATGCTCGGTCTGCCGGACCTGCTGATCCTCGACGAACCGACCAACGGCCTCGACCCGCCGCAGATCCGCGAGATGCGTGAGGTGATGATCCGGTACGCCGAGGGCGGCCGCACGGTCATCGTCTCCAGCCATCTCCTGGCGGAGGTCGAACAGTCCTGCACCCACCTGGTGGTCATGGACCACGGCCGTCTCGTCCAGGCGGGCCCGGTGAGTGAGATCGTCGGCTCGGGGGACACGCTGCTCGTGGGGCTTGCCGCGGACATCTCGGAACCCCTGGTCGACAAGGTCGCCGCGCTGGCCGGCGTGGCTTCGGCGGTCCGCGCGGACGGCGGCCTCCTGGTGCGGCTCGACGGCACGGACGGCGCGAGCGCCGCGCGGCTGCTGCCCGAACTGGTGCGTCTGGAGCTGCCCGTGGACGCCCTCGGCCCGCACCGCCGCCTTGAGGACGCCTTCTTGACCCTGATCGGAGGGCACTCCGCGTGAGCGCCATCACTGAGCAAGAGCCTGTGCCCATGGCTGCGCCCGAGCTCGTCTCGACCGCGCCCGGCTACCGCCCGGGGCGGACGCTGCCGCTGCGGGTCGAGGCGGTGCGCCAGTTGAAGCGCAGGCGCACCCTGGTGATGGGCGCGGTGATGGGCCTGCTGCCGTTCATCCTGCTCATCGCCTTCGCCGTCGCGGGGTCGCCGGGCGCCGAGAACGGCCGGGTGACGCTGATGGACACGGCCACCGCGTCCGGCGCGAACTTCGCGGCGACGTGTCTGTTCGTGTCGGCGGGCTTCCTGCTCGTCATCCCCGTCGCACTGTTCTGCGGCGACACGATCGCCTCCGAGGCGAGCTGGTCGTCCCTGCGCTACTTGCTGGCGGCCCCCGTGCCGCGGGCCCGCCTCCTCTGGTCCAAGCTGGCCGTGGCGCTGGGCCTGAGCGCGGCGGCCATGATCCTGCTCCCGCTGATCGCCTTCGCGGTCGGTACGGCGGCGTACGGCTGGGGCCCGCTGGAGATCCCGACCGGCGGCACGCTGCCGGCGGGCACGGCGGCGCAGCGCCTCGTGATCGTCGTGGCGTACGTCTTCGTGTCCCAACTGGTGACTGCCGGGCTCGCGTTCTGGCTGTCGACGAAGACGGACGCGCCGCTGGGCGCGGTCGGCGGGGCGGTCGGCCTGACGATCGTGGGCAACGTCCTGGACGCGGTGACGGCGCTGGGCAGCTGGCGCGATTTCCTGCCGGCGCACTGGCAGTTCGCGTGGGCGGACGCGATTCAGCCGCGGCCGGAGTGGGGCGGGATGATTCAGGGGGCGGCGGTCTCGGTGACGTACGCGGTGGTGCTGTTCGCGTTGGCGTTCCGGGGGTTCGCGCGGAAGGACGTGGTCAGTTGAGGTTCCCGGCGCCAATCAAAGCCGCAGGCCCAGCAAAGCGCCCGTCGTAGCCACATCGAGACGCTTCCGCAACATCCCCGGGCGATCCTGCCGCCCGCCCCCGGCGTCACAGTCACGAGTGCTGACGAAGCAAGGGGGACCACCATGCGGACCTGGAAGATACGGCAGGCGTTGGTTGCCGCTGTCGTGGCCGGTGGGTTGCTGATCACCGGATGCAGTGGGGGCGGCGGGGGCGAGCGTGCCTCCGACAGTGCGGACAAGAGCCGCGGCAGCGGCGGTGCCACGGGGCCGATGCCCGCGCCTGCCATGCCCTCCGCGCCGGACGGCGACAAGCGGCAGGAGGACGGTGCGGAGCGGGACTTCGCGCCGCCGCCCGACTATCTCTCCACCTTCGCCCTCGATGTCGACACCGCCTCCTACGGCTTCGCCCGCCGCACCCTCGCGGAGGGCAGGCTCCCGGACCCGTCGACCGTGCGGCCGGAGGAGTTCGTGAACAGCTTCCGGCAGGACTATCCCCGGCCCGAGGGCGACGGGTTCTCCGTGAATGTGGATGGGGCCCGCACTGACGCGGATGGGTGGTCGATGATGCGGGTGGGGCTCGCGACCGGTGCCGGGGAGTCGCAGGGCGAACGGCCGCCCGCCGCCCTTACCTTCGTGATCGATGTCTCTGGTTCCATGGCCGAGCCGGGGCGGCTCGACCTGGTCAAGGAGTCGCTCGGCATCATGACCGACCAGCTCCGCGACGACGACTCCGTCGCGCTCGTCACCTTCAGCGACAGCGCTGAAACCGTCCTGCCGATGACCCGTCTCGGGGGCCATCGCGGCAAGGTGCACTCGGCCGTCGACCAGATGGAGCCCACCCAGTCCACCCATCTCGAGGCGGGCATCCGGACGGGGTACGACACCGCCGTGCGCGGTCAGCGCGAAGGTGCCACCAACCGTGTCGTGCTGCTCTCCGACGCCCTCGCCAACACCGGTGAGACCAGCGCCGACGGCATCCTGGAGCGGATATCCGATGCCCGTCGCGAGCATGGCATCACCCTTTTCGGGGTGGGTGTGGGGAGTGACTACGGGGACGCGCTGATGGAGCGCCTCGCCGACAAGGGGGACGGGCACACCACCTACGTGTCGGACAGCGAGGAGGCCGAGAAGGTCTTCTGCGAGCAATTGCCCGCCAACATCGAGCTGCGTGCCCGTGACGCCAAGGCGCAGGTCGCCTTCGATCCCGAGACGGTCGAGCGGTTCAAGCTCATCGGCTACGACAACCGGAAGGTCGCCGACGACGACTTCCGCGACGACAGCGTGGACGGTGGTGAAGTCGGTCCTGGACATGTCGTGACCGCGTTGTACGCCGTACAGATGAAGCCCGGCGCGAGCGGGCACGTGGCGACCGCCGACGTCCGCTGGCTCGACCCCGACAGCCGTGCCCCGCACGAGGAGTCGAATCAGATCGAGACGGGGGATCTGGACGGTGAGTTGTGGGATGCGGATGGCGGGCTGCGGACCGCTGCCGTCGCCGCGTACCTCGCGGACGCGCTGCGGCGCGGGACTTCGGGGACGGCCGAGCCCGGCGACCCCGCCGTCCGGCCCGACACCGGTACGTCGACGCCCTCGGCGACCGCCGCACCCGAGCCGGCGTACACCTCCGAATCCGGCACCTGGCAGCCCCTTCCCGGCGCCCCCGCCCTCTCCGAACTAGCCCGGCACGCCGAGGACTTGCCCACGAGCGGGGACAGCAAGGCCGTGCTCGGGCTCGTCAGCGCCGTCCACCAGGCCGACCGCCTCATGGGAGGCGGACACGGACACGGAGGGGGAGGCGGCGGCGAGATGTGGGAGTGAGTGCCCCTGCGCTCAGCCCCCGCACAGCTTCTTCTCGGCCAGCACCGGGTCGTTCGGGAAGCGGAAGGACGTGCGTTCCCAGGAGCCGGTGATGTTGCGCCAGAACCTGTCGGGTGTCATCGGGGCCCGTGTCGCCGCCCGCAGCTCGGCCAGCTGCCCGCAGCCAAGGGCCCGGCGGGCCGCGGCGACGCCCGCCGGGTCGAGGCCCGCGGGCAGCTCGCCGTCGCCCCGGTCGGCGAAGATCCACGCGTCGGGCAGCCGCTTGTCGTGGCCCACCCGGCCGGGGATCCGCTCCGAGTGGGCCGCCAGGGGGTAGGCGAGCCCGATCGGGTCGAGCGCCGCCCCGTTCAGCGGGACGACCGTGCCGCTGAAGCCGAGGGTGTTGTAGACGCCGGTGACGGTGGGGGAGTTGGCCGTCACGGGGGTCCTGGCGAGGAGCAGCGTGGGTGTGCCGGCGCGGGCGGCGTCGCGGACGAGACGGGCGTAGTCGGCGTTGGCGTCGTAGCCCGCGAAGCTGTGGTGGAGGGGGTGCGGGGCCGCGTTCTGGCGTACGTACACGCCGCGTTCGTCCGCCACTCCGCCCGGCCCGATCAGACCCGCGTACGGAACGCGCAGCCAGCCCGCGCAGACCACGGCCCACAGGGCGACGCCGAGCGTCGCCATGGCCCAGGCGCGCGTGAGGGGCACCAGGAAGACGGGCAGGAGCATGAGCAGCAGGCCCGGCAGGAGCATCCGGCCGTGCATGAAGTCGCCGCCCACCTTGATGACGTAGGCCCAGCAGAGCAGCCCGGCGACGACGGGGGCGAGCGCGGGGACCAGCGGCGGCATGACGGTCCGCCCGCGGCTCGACGGGAGGACCGCGACCACGATCAGCAGGGCGGGCATCCACAGCAGATAGGGCCCGGCGAAGTCCGTGAGGTAGAACAGTCCGCGCGTCCAGAGGCTGTGCGAGGCCTCCTTGGTCACGCCCGGCAGCGGCATCAACTGCCCGTAGTAGCCGACCCGGAAGATCTCGTACGCGAGAGGCAGCGCCATCGCCGCGCCGAGACCGCCGAGCGCCGTCCACCGCGAAGGGCGCACCATCAGCCACTGTGCGCCGAGGAACACGGCGGAGACCAGCGCCAGGTCCGGTCTGACGAGCGGGCCGAGGCCGAGCACCACGCTGGTGGCGACCGAGTACGGCCGCGCGACGAGCAGCAGCCAGGCCCCCGCGATCCAGCAGGTGGCCAGGCCGGTCTCCAGGCCCGAGGTGGCGAAGTCCCAGACGGGCGGCAGCGCGAGGAGCACGAGGCAGCCGAGGGGGAGGACCGTCCGGTCCGTCGAGTACAGCCGCAGCGCGCCCAGCGAGGCGAACGCGAACCCGGCGGCGGTGAGCAGCAGCCCGCCGTACATCGCCGCCCTCGCGATGTCGATGCCGGGCAGCCCCGCGAGCGCGAGCAGCCACTGCCAGAGGGTGCCGGTGGAGGACTCGGCGCGTTCGCCCGCGTTGAAGACGGGGCCGTTGCCCGCCAGGATCTGGCGGACCGTACGGACATAGATGTGCCCGTCGTCGGACATCCAGCGCCGCCGGAACCCGGCGACCGCGATGAGCAGGGCGGGGAGCAGGCAGAGAGTCACGC
The DNA here is from genome assembly GCF_042740015.1 of Streptomyces sp. NPDC059037. Classification (NCBI taxonomy): domain Bacteria; kingdom Bacillati; phylum Actinomycetota; class Actinomycetes; order Kitasatosporales; family Streptomycetaceae; genus Streptomyces; species Streptomyces sp. NPDC059037. The sequence continues at coordinate 19,437 of NZ_JBHYIG010000060.1, read as the reverse complement.
GTACGTAGGGGCGCGGGGTGGTGAGGGGGCCGCCGCGGTTGCTGTTGAGCAGCCCTAGGGCGGCGTCCGGCTCACGGATGTAGGAGTGCGTCGGCGTCATGTTCTTACCGTCGATCACCGGCTTCGCCGAGTTCGTCCTCAAACGCCGGACGGGCTGAGATTCCTCCGGCCGAGTCTCGTCTCAACGGCCGGACGGGCGGCACCGGCTCAGCGAATCCGCCGCCCCGAGATGGCCCTGGCGATCACGAGCCGCTGGATCTCACTCGTCCCCTCGAAGATCGTGTAGATCTTCGCGTCCCGGTACATCCGCTCCACCGGATGCTCCCTGCTGTACCCGGCGCCGCCGAGCACCCGCACCGCCTTCTCGGTCGCCGCGACGGCCAGTTCGCCGGCCCGCAGCTTGGACATCGAGCCCTGGCCCGCGTCGAACTGCTTGTCGTTGCGCGCCATCCAGGCCGCCTGCCAGATCAGCAGCCGCACCGCCTCGATCTCGGTCCGCAGATCGGCGAGGGCGAAGGCGATGGACTGGTTCTCGATGATGGGGCGGCCGAAGGCGACCCGCGAGCCCGCGTAGTCGAGCGCGTACTCGTACGCGGCCCGCGCGATGCCCAGCGCCTGCGCGCCCACCGTCGGCCTGCTCACCTCGAACGTCGCCATCGCCGCCTGGCCCCGACCCTTGGCGCCGCCCTCGCGGACCCGCGCGAGCCGCGCGTCCAGACGCTCCTTGCCGCCGAGCAGGCAGTGACCCGGCACGCGTACGTCGTCCAGGAAGACGTCCGCCGTGTGTGAGGCCCGCAGCCCCAGCTTCTTGATCTTCCGGGCGCCTTCGAGGCCCCGCGTGCCCGGCGGCACGATGAACGCCGCCTGCCCGCGCGACCCGAGGGCGGGGTCGACGGACGCGACCACGACGTGCATGTTGGCTATGCCGCCGTTGGTGATCCACGCCTTCTGGCCGCTCAGGGTCCACTCGTCGCGTGCTGCGTCGTACGTCGCGCGCGTCCGCATCGCCGAGACGTCCGAGCCCGCTTCGGGCTCCGAGACGCAGAACGCCGCGACCTTGGGGTCGTCCTCGTCGCCGAAGCACTGCGGCACCCTTCCCCAAGCTCTCAACTACGTTCGAGCAGGGGAGACCCCATTGCCAGTTGGTCCGGCGTGCCCGCGGAGAAGATCCCGGCCACGGCGAGGGACGTGCCGAAGAGGGCCATGCCGATGCCCGCGTCGCCCCAGAAGAGCTCCTCGTTGGCGATCTGGAGGGAGAGCCCCGAGGGGTCGCCGAAGAGGTCGGCCAGGGACTCGAAGCCGTAGAGGCCGATCTTCGCCGCCTCCTGGATGACGGGCCAGGGCGTCTCCTCGCGCTCGTCCCACTCGGCGGCCGCCGGGCGCACGACGCCGGCCGCGAAGCCGTGCACCCAGTCGCGCAAGTCCCGCTGCTCTTCGGTCAGTTCGAAGGAGAAGGGCATCGCCGGGTCACCTCACGCCTTCGGGATGTCGAAGTAGCGGGTCAGGCCGGCGGCGAGCGCCACATCGCCGGCGATCCTGACCTTGCGCATCATGAACATCGTCACGGGGTTCGCGTTGCCGGAGACCAGCTTGAGGAACTCGGCGTCGGACATGATGAGCGTGACGCGCGGCTCGGCGTCCGAGCGGCCCTCGCGGACGGTGCAGGTGCCCTCCGCGATCTCCGTCTCGTACACGATCTCGTCGACGCCCGTGATCTTCCAGCGGATCAGCGCCTTGAGCGAGCCCGCGGCGTCCGGCTTGAACTGCCGCTCCATGCGGGCGAAGACCTCCGCGAGGACGCGGGCGCGCAGCTCGCCGTCCTGGGCGATCTCGGTGATCTCCTTGCCGGACAGGCCCTTCACGATCTTCGCGAACTCCTCGGGGGTGACGCTCGCGAAGTCCAGACCGGCGATGCCCTCCGCGCCGCCGATACCGCCGGTGCCGTTGTCCGCCATGGCAGTCTCCTTACTCTTTAGTAAACTTACTGTTGGGTAATATAGGCCCGACCTGAGAGGGTGGCAAGGGTGACGGTGAACAGGAGTTCCGAGGGGCGTCGGCGGCGCGTTCCGCGCAAGGAGCGCGAGCAGCAGATCATCGATGTGGCGGTGCGGGTCTTCGCCAAGCGTGGCTATCACGCCGCGTCCGTGGACGAGATCGCCGAACTCGCCGGAATCTCCAAGCCGATGGTGTATCTCTACCTCGACTCCAAGGAAGGCCTCTTCCTCGCCTGCCTGCGCCGTGAGGCCGACCGGCTCGTCGCCGCGTTCCAGGGTGCCGCGCGGGCCGGGGGAGCGGCGCCCGAACTGCGGCTGCACGCCGGCCTTTCGGCGTTCTTCGCCTTTGTCGCCGAGCACCGCGACAGCTGGGTCGTCCTGCACCGTCAGGCCTCGGAGCTGAGCGAGACGATCGCGGCCGCCGTCGCCGATGCCCGCCGGGCGGTGATGGCGCAGGTCGCGGGCCTGGTCTGGGACGGCATCACGGAGAGCGGCGGCGGCTCGCCCGCGGCTCAACTCTCCGACGAGGACGCGGACTTCGTCGCCCATGCGCTGGTCGGCGCGGCGGATTCGCTGACCGACTGGATGGGCAGCCACCCGGACCAGTCCCCGGAGGGGGTCACGCTGCGGCTGATGAACATGGTGTGGGTCGGGATGGGCCGGGTCCTGGAGGGGGAGGTCTGGGTGCCGGCGCGGGAGTGAGCCCCCGGTACTTCGCCCAGTTCTTCGCTGTCCGCACCATTGAACTTTCCCTACGCTTGAGTAAGTTGACCTCCCAGTAAGTACGCAACGCACCGCATCACCTCTGCACGTCAGCTGGTAGCCGGAGCCGGGAGCCGTCATGGGCGTACGCAAGGACTTGAAAAGGGCACAACGCCACAGCGAGCTGGCGGAGCGCACCACCGTCGAGATCGTCCGGGACGAGCACGGGATCGTGCGCGAGGCGAGTGTCGCCACGCTCGCGGCGACGGCCACCGCGGGCAGTACCGCCGACATCCCCTTCACCAACGCCGCCGAAGCGCCCGACGCCGTCGTCCTGCGCCGCAAGCAGGGCGACCGGTGGCGGCCGGTCACCGCGGCGGCCTTCGCGCGGGAAGTCACCGCCGTCGCCAAGGGGCTGATCGCCGCGGGTCTTGAACCCGGCGGCCGTGTCGCGCTGATGTCCCGTACGCGGTACGAGTGGGCCGTCCTCGACTTCGCGATCTGGGCGGCGGGCGGGCAGAGCGTGCCCGTGTACGCGACATCGGCGGCCGAGCAGATCGAGTGGATCGTGCGGGACTCGGGCGCGGGACTGCTGATCGCGGAGAACCCGGAGAACGTGGCGACGGCCGAGGCGGCCGTCGCGGACCTCGCCGAGCCGCCGCGTGTCCTGTGCATCGACGACGGGGCCGTGCTCCAACTGGTGCAGGGCGGCCGGGAGTTGTCCGACGAGGAAGTGACCAAGCGGCGGTCCGCGCTCACCCCGGACTCCATCGCCACCCTCTGCTACACCTCGGGCACCACGGGCAAGCCCAAGGGCTGCGTCCTCACCCACGGCAATCTGCACGCCGAGGCCGCGAACACCGTCGACCTCCTGCACCCCGTCTTCAAGGAGATCACCGGCCAGGTCGCGTCGACGCTCCTCTTCCTGCCGCTCGCCCACATCCTGGGCCGCACCATCCAGATCGCCTGCATGCTCGCCCGCATCGAACTCGGCCACTGCCCAAGCATCAAACCGGACGAGCTCCGCCCCGAACTCCGGTCCTTCAGGCCCACGTTCGTCGTCGGCGTCCCGTATCTCTTCGAGAAGATCCACGACACGGGGCGCGCGACCGCCGAGAAGATCGGGCGCGGGGCCTCCTTCGACCGGGCCGAGGGGATCGCGGTGCGGTTCGGCGAGGCGTACTTGAACAAGTTCCTGGACAAGCGCGGGCCCGGACCCTCGATCGGGCTCTATCTGGGCTGGGCGCTCTACGAGTTGCTCGTCTACCGGCGCATCCGCAAGGAGGTCGGCGGCAGGCTGCGCTACGCGATCAGCGGCGGCTCGCCTCTCGACCGCCGCCTCAACCTCTTCTTCTACGCCGCCGGGATCGTCATCTACGAGGGGTACGGCCTGACGGAGACCACCGCCGCCGCGACCATCACCCCGCCGCTGAAGCCCCGCCCCGGCACGGTGGGCCTGCCGGTGCCCGGCACCGCGATCCGCATCGCGGACGACGGGGAGGTGCTCGTCAAGGGCGGCATCGTCTTCGGCTCGTACTGGAACAACCCGGCCGCCACGGACGCCGTGCTGCGGGACGAGTGGTTCGCCACCGGGGACCTCGGGGCGCTCGACGACGACGGTTATCTCACCATCACCGGGCGCAAGAAGGACCTCATCGTCACCTCCGGCGGCAAGAACGTCTCCCCGGCGATCCTGGAGGACCGGCTGCGCAGCCGGGCGCCGGTCGGCCAGTGCATCGTCGTCGGCGACAACCGCTCCTACGTCGCCGCGGTCATCACGCTGGACCCGGAGGCCGTCGAGCACTGGCTCGCCGTGCGCAAACGCCCCAAGGACACCCCGCTCGCCGAACTCTGCCGGGACCCGAAGATGATCGCCGAGGTCCAGAAGGCCGTGGACTACGCCAACTCGGCGGTCTCGCGCGCCGAGTCCGTCCGCAGGTTCGTCATCGTCGACGGCGAGTTCACCGAGGACAACGGGCTGCTCACGCCATCCCTGAAGATCAAACGGCACGCGGTGGCGACGGCGTACGCGGGCGAGATCGAGGCGCTCTACGGTGAGTGAAGGTCTGCGGCGGCCAGCAGGGCGCCCAGTGCCTTCTGGGACGCCTGGAGCCGTACGACCTCCTCGGTGATCCGCCGAGCACTACTGGCACCTGCACGACCAGGCACGACCTCAGTGGCAGCGGGAAGTCCTGCACAGTACGGTGCGAAGGTCATCAGCGCCTCTTACGAATGGGTAGTCACTGTGCGTGCCATACGTTTCGACCGCTTCGGCGGTCCGGAAGTACTCGGCCTGGTCGAGGTTCCCGAGCCCGCGGCAGGGCCGGGCCAAGTGCTGATCACCGTCGAGGCCGCCGGGATCAACTTCGCCGACACCCATCAGACGGACGGCTCGTATCTGGCCGCCGACCAGCTGCCGTTCATTCCGGGCAGCGAGGTCGTCGGCAGGACGCCGGACGGGCGCAGGGTGCTCGCCAAGGTCAGGGGCGGCTATGCGGAGCGCGCCGTTGCCGACGAGGCGGCGGTCTTCGAGATCCCGGACGAGCTGCCCGCGGCCCATGCGCTCGCCCTGCTGATGCAGGGGGTGACCGCCTGGCATCTGCTGCGCGGCGCCGCCCGGCTCACCGCAGGCGAGAGCGTCGTGGTGCACTCGGCGGCCGGTGGCGTGGGCAGCGTCGCCGTGCAGCTGGCGCGGGAGTTCGGTGCGGGGCGGGTGCTCGCCATGGCGTCCACGCCCGAGAAGCGTGAACTCGCCCTGAAGCTGGGGGCCGACGCGGTGGTGGACTATCCGCTGGAGGAGCCGGCGGATGTGATCCTGGACGGCACCGGCGGTCCGCTCTTCGACCAGGCCCTGGACTCCCTGGCCGACTTCGGCCGCATCGTCACCTACGGGAGCGCCTCGCGCACCGGATTCACGCCGCTCGACGACGCCCGGATGCGGTCCCTCAACGCGGCCGTCGTCGGTTTCTGGCTGCGTCCCACGCTGGCCAGGCCGGGGGCGTTCGCCGAGCCGATGCGCAAGATGCTGGAGCTGGTCTCGCAGGGGCGGCTCAACCCGGTGGCGGGACCTGAGTATCCGCTCGCCGACGCGGGGCGCGCGCACAGCGAACTGCTTGCGCGGCAGACCTCCGGGAAGCTGACCCTGCGCCCCTGAGCGGGGCATCCTCAAACCCGTCAGAACCAACCGCCGTGGCGGTTGGTTCTGACGTCCTGTCGTGTCCGTGTACGGATCAGGCGGCGCCGTGCAGCGTCACCGTGAACGCCGTCTGATCCGCCTGCGTGCCGGTCACGCGGATGTCGGCGCCGTCCCGGACCGCCTCGATCCAGCAGGGCGCGTCGAACTCGATGTAGCGGTCGAACGTGCTGGTCACCCTGGGTGCGAGCGGCGTTCCCTGCCCGGTCAGCGCGTGGGCGGCCTGGTAGGCGGCCTCGATCAGGGCCAGGCCCGGGACGTGGTCGACCGGGTGGTCGTAGAGCGTGCTGTCGGAGGTGTCGGTGCGCAGCAGCCAGCTGCCGGGCCGCGGGGCGGGGGAGAGCGCGACACGGCTCGTCACCTCGCATCCGGTGACATCGGCGGGGGCGGCCGTCGTGCGGGGCACGAGCTCCCAGTCGACGGTGAGATGGTCGCCGCGCAGGCGGCGGTAGACGGCCGGGGCGATCCAGCTGAACGTCAGCGTCGCGGAGCCGATGGCGTGCCCGTCGTGGTGGATGGTGAAGTCCACGCTCATCGACCGAGGGCCCGTGCCGTGGCAGGTGACGTCCAGGACGAAGTGCTCCGCCTCGTCGCGGGCGGCACGGAAGTCCGGGGAGAGGGAGAAGTCCAGGCGCTCCATCAGCGTCTGGTGGGCGAGCGGCACATCACGCTCGGCGTGCGCGATCAGCAGGCAGGCCTGCCGGATCGTCTGCGTCAGGGAAAGGGGGTCGTACGGGGCGTCGCCCGGGGTGGCCGGCCACTTGGCGGTGACCATGTACTGATCGGAGCCGAGCCGTGTCCAGCCCGTGACCAGCGCGGACTCCGCCCGGTGCAGATGCAGGAACTCCTTGGGGACGGCCGTGACTTCGGTGACTTCAGTGACTTCGGTGCTGGATATGGAGTCGGCGGACAGGACGTTGGACATGGATCCCCCCATGATGTGGTGAACAACTTGGCAGTTCAATCAATGCAAGTAACATACCGGCAGCCTGGTCTGTTTCAAGCGACCAAGATCTTAAGGAGGCGTTACCGTGGTGCGACAGGAACGGGCAGTCCGGACACGCAGGACGATTCTGGAAGCGGCCGCGGCCGTCTTCGACGAGCGTGGATACGAGGCGGCCACGATCTCGGAGGTCCTCGAACGGGCCGAAGTCACCAAGGGAGCCCTCTACTTCCACTTCCCGTCCAAGGCGGACCTGGCGCGCGGTGTGCTCGACGACGCGGTGACCACCGAGGGCGTACGGCCCAACCGGCTCAAACTCCAGGAGCTGGTCGACGTACTCCTGCTGCTCGCCTACCGACTGCCGCGCGAGCCGATGCTCAGTGCGGCCCTGCGCATGTCCGTGGACCTCAAGGCGCGCCGCCTGTTCGGCACCCGCTGGCCGGACTGGACGGAACTGCTCGCCGGGCTGCTCGGTGAGGCGCGGGAGCGCGGTGAGGTGCACGCGCACGTCGACGCGGGCGAGACCGCGCGGATCCTGGTGTGCGCCTGGACGGGGACGAGCGTGGTCTGTGAAGGCCTGCCCGACGACTACGACTTGACGGTCGAGGTGGCCAAGCTGTTCCAGCTGGTGCTGCCCGCGATCGCCCAGCCGCTCGTCCTCGCCAAGCTGGAGGTGTCGGTGGACCGCGCCGCGGCGCTGTACGCCGACATGCCGATGGCGCGGATCGAGGCGTCGTCCGGCATCACCCACTGAATCCACTCGGCCCTGTGACGTCAGCCTGCCGCGAGCTCCGGCGTCGGCGCCGACGTCACATGGATCTGCGGACAGGCGCGGCGCGCGAGCGCCGCCAGGGTGCGGCCGGGGCCGAAGTCCGTCATCCGGTCGCATCCCAGAGTGACGTGCAGCGTCTCCAGCGTCTCCAACCAGCGCACCGGGCCGACCAGTTGGCGCCCGCACAGGGTCGGCCACTCGTGTCCCTCGGTGTGAACGCGGGCGTCCACGTTCGCGATCACGGGCCCGTGCACGGGTGCGAAACGGGCCGCGTCCAGGGCCGGTTCCAGTGCCTCGACCGACGGCGCCATGAGCGGCGTATGGCAGGCGGCGGAGACCGGAAGGACCGTGTAGCGCCAGCCTTCCTCGCGGGCGAGTTCCGCTCCGCGCCGGATGGCGCCCGGACTTCCCGCGACGACCGTCTGCAGCGGGCTGTTGAGATTGGCCACCCAGACGCTCTCGCCACCCTCGCGCACGCTCTCGGTGAGCTTTTCTACCTGGTCGGCGGTCGCGCCCATGACCGCCGCCATGGCCCCCGGGCTGCGGCGGGCCACGGCGGCCATCGCGCGGCCGCGCACGCCGACGAGCCGGGCACCCTCGGCCACGGTCAGCGCACCGGCCGCGACCAGCGCGGTGTACTCGCCGAGGCTGTGTCCCGCGAAGGCCGCGACGGGGGTGTCGGGCCGGGTCCTGCGGAACTCGTTCCAGGACAGCAACGACGCGGCGAAGACGGTGATCTGGGCCAGATCGGTCCGGCCGAGCAGCTCCGTCCCGGTCTCCAGGAGCAGCTCTTCGACGTCGTACCCCGACGCCTCGGAGACGGTGTCGACCAGGGTCCATGACGGTGTCCCGCGCCAGCGGGTCCCCAGGCCGTGGCGCTGTACTCCCTGCCCCGGAAAGAGCGCGGCCGTCACCGCCCGGCCGCTTTCGGAGTCCCGCTCGGCTTCCTGTGCAGTGACCACTGAGAAATCCCTCCCGACGACGGCGAGCACCAGACGCGTGCATCCGCACGAGCAACTCGCCCATCGATTGTCGGGACCGGGAACTCAAGCGGGAAACAAGCACGGAACACATGATCCGGACGCGTGTCGGACTTGAGTTGAACATTGGCCCGCACCCTGGATGCTGGTTGCCGTACCCACCAACTCCCTTCGAATCAGGGATGCATGGGCACTTTTCCGAGTGTTATCGAGGGGGAGCGGATTCATGAGAACAGAGGTTCCAGACGGCTTCCCGGCGGAGGCCATGAACCTGGAATTCAACAGGACCGTGGACCGATCCTCTCTGCACCGCTGGGCCATTTCCGAGGTCTTCCTCACCGACGCGAGGAAGACGAGCGAAACCGATTATGTCGCCGCGGCCCAACTGCCGCCGGCCCACGCCTATTACGCCGACCGTTCCTCACGGCTCGACGCCCCGGACCCGCTCCTGCTGCTCGAATGCGCCCGCCAGGCGGAGACGTACGGAGGGCACGAGTTCTTCGGCGTCGCACGGGACAGCAAGTTCCTGCTGCGTTCCTGGTCGATGTCCCTGCCGGGGCTCCTCACGGTGCCGCGCGGGGAGCGTCCCGGCGAGCTGGTGATGGGGGTGCGCACCGGCAACCGCCGAGGCGCGGCGGGTGATGTGCGGCGCCTCACGTACGACATCGATCTCGCCCTGTCCGGGCACCACTTGGGCCGGGTGAGCATCGACGTCGGGTACATCCCCGGCCAGGTCTACGACACCGTCCGCGCGCAGGGCAGGGGCAGGCCGCTCGGGCCGTTCCCGCAGGCCGACCGGGCCGGTTCGTCCGTCAGGCCCGCCCATGTGGGCCGCTTCGACCCGGCGAACGTCGTCCTGCGGGACGTCACCGCCGGAGCCGACGGCGTCACGGCCACGGTCCGCGTGCCGCTGGACAACCCCAGCATGTTCGACCACGCCCAGGACCATCTGCCGGGCATGGTCCTGATGGAGGCGGCCCGTCAGACCTGTCTGTACGCGGCCGCCGAACGGCTCGGCGCCTCGGTGTCCCACACCACCGTGACCGGCTTCGACTTCTCGTTCTCGCGGTACGCCGAGCTGGACGCCGTCACCACGGTCCGGGTCACCGGGCCCGAGCCGGGCGAATCGGCCGGAACGCACACGTTCCAGGTGGAGTTCGAGCAGGACGGCGCGGTCATCGCGTCCGGGGTCACGCACACGGTCACTTCGGCGGTCACCTCGTCGGCCGTCGGTTCCGGCACCGAGGGGCGTGCCGCGTGAAGGCGCCCGCATCCCTCCGCGTCACGGCCGCCGAATGGCTGCCGGCCACCACCGTCAAGGCGGGCGGTGCGCTCGCCGAAGGGCGGATCACGCAGGCCGAGGCCGATGCCGTCGGATACGACGAACTCCCGGTCTCCGATGGGCAGTCCGCTCCCGAGATGGCCGTGCTGGCGGGGCGGCGCGCACTGGAGAGGTCCGGCGTCGCTCCGGAGAGCGTCGCCGCCGTCCTGCACGCGTCGACGTACTACCAAGGTCACGACTTCTGGTCCCCGGCGCACTATGTCGCCGACCGGACCGGCGCGGTCCAGGCTGTGCCGCTCGGCATCCAGCAGATGTGCAACGGCGGCGGTGCGGCGCTCGAAGCCGCGCTCACCCGGCACCTGGCGCTCCCGGACCACGGCCCCGTGCTTGTCACGACGGCCGACCGGTTCTGCGAGCCCGGCTTCGACCGGTGGAGCGGTGACTACGGCGTCTGGTACGGCGACAGCGGCACCGCCGCCGTCGTCCGGCGGGGCGGCGACGCGGCGGGCGAAGGCGAGCTGCTCCTGGAGGCGCTCGTCACCGAGGCGGCACCCGATCTGGAGGTCGTCCACCGCGACCTGAGCGGATTCCAGGACGCCCCGCACGAGGTCGACGCCACCGTCGACGTACGGCGCACGAAGAAGGCGTTCCTCACCGGCGCCGGGCGTGAGCCGTTCGTCGCGCGGCTGAAGGAGACCACCACCCGGGTCGTCGCCGCAGCGCTCGCCGAGGCGGAACTCGCCCCCGACGACCCCTCCCTGCGCGCGGTGCTCCTGCCGCGCCTCGGCCGGTCGACGGCACGGGACATCTACGGCCCGGCCGTGGCCGCCGTGACCCCCGCACCGGCCGTCGACCTCGGCGCCGCCACGGGGCACCTCGGCGCAGGAGACCTCTGCTCCAACCTCGCCGCGCTGTCCGGCGCGGGGCCCTGGGGGCTGCTGCCCGGTGAGCGCGCCGTGGTGCTGAGCGCGGGTGCCGGATTCACCTGGAGCGGTGTCGTCGTCAGGCGGCCGTGACCGGGCCGCCGCACGGCGTCCCCCCGTACCGCTCCAACCATGACGTGAGACGAAAGGCGTAAGCATGACGATTTCCCCGCGTGAGCCGCGTGATCCCTCAGGGGGCAAGCGGCCCGTGCTGATCGTGGGAGCGGGCCCCGTGGGCCTGGTCCTGGCCTGCGAACTCCTCAGCCAGGGCGTGCAGGTGCGCATCATCGACGGCACACCGCCCGGCTCCTCGCTGCACTCCCGCGCCATCGTGGTGTGGCCGCGCAGCCTCGAACTCCTCAGCCGGATCGGCGCCGCCGAGCCGCTCGCCGAGGCGGGCAACCGGCTCGACGCGGTGTCGTACTACTCGCAGAAGCGGCCCCTGGGCGCCATCGAGATGAGCAGGCTGCGGGACACCCCCTACCCGTTCGGCCTGGTGATCCCGCAGGACCGCACGGAGGACGTGGTCCGCGACCGTCTCATCAAGCTCGGCGGCCAGGTCGAACAGGGCACGGTCACCGGGCTCGACAACACCGGACGGCGCCCCGTCGCCGACGTGGAGTGGACCGACGGGCGCACCGAGCAGATCGAGGCGGACTGGGTCATCGGCGCGGACGGTGCGCACAGCTCGGTGCGCCGCCTTGCCGGCATCGAGTTCCTCGGCAGCGGCGAGGACGTCCTCTTCGCGATCGGCGACGGGCCGATCGAAGGCGACCTGCACGACAACGAACTGCTCTACTGCTACACCCGCGGCGGCGCGCTCGGCCTCGCGCCCTTCGGCAACGGCCAGTTCCGGCTCGCCGTCAGCGTCCCCGGCTGGAGCGAGGAGCACGCGCCGCCGCGCGATCTGTTCCAGCGCGTGATGGACGAGCGGGCGCCGCGCCCCGGCCAGATCGGCCCGCTGAAGTGGACCACCATCTTCCGGGCGCGCCGCCGGGTCGCCGAGACCCTGCGCGACGGCCGGGTCTTCCTCGCCGGCGACGCGGGACACATCTTCAGCGCTGCGGGCGCCCAGGGCATGAACACCGGGATCCAGGACGCGGTGAACCTCGGCTGGAAGCTGGCCGGCGTCATCCGCGGCAAGCTGGAGCCGGGCATCCTCGACACCTACGACACCGAGCGCAGGCTCGCCGCGGAACGGGTCGTCCTCACCACCGCCAAGCAGACCAGCTGGGGCCTGTTCAAGGGCCGCAGGGAGGTCGCCGTGCGGGACACCTTGGTACGGGTGGCGCGGCGCACCGGCGTCCTGCAGCGCTTCGGCGCGCCGCTGATGGCGCAGCACGACGTCACCTACCGGCACGCCGAATCGCTCTGGCAGACGCTGCCCGGACTCACCAAGGCCGTCCGCGTCGGCGACCGCCTGCCGATCTTCAGCAAGCACGCCGGTGCCGATGACGCCACGGCGGCGGGAGCGGGCCGCTGGCCCTCCATCGACGCCGAGCAGCCGACCGTCCTGCTCTGGGCGGGCGAACGGCAGGACAACGACTGGGTCGAGCGGTGCGCGACGCTGCGGACCTCGCTCCCGGACACCTTCCCCGTACGGGACATCTCCGCCTGGCCCGGGTTCGCCCCGCTGCTCGGCAAGGAACCGCGCGCGGTCCTCGTCCGCCCCGACGGCCACATCGCATCGATCACCGATCTCGACCCCGCCGAGGTGCGGATGGCGCTGCGCAGGGCGCGGGTCGCGCTGGGCGCGCTGCCGCGTACGGCGCGGGTCGGCAGCGAGACGGTGACGGAGATGGGCGTCGGCGCGTCGGCCGCGCGTACGGCGGCGAAGAGCACGACGCCGGTCCCGGCCGCGAAGAGCGCGACGCAGGGCAAGGCGGCGAAGAACACCGCCGCGGCGTCGGAGGATTCCGTCCCCGGCAAGGCCGCCTCATGACCCCGGCGGCCACCCCGGCAGCCGTGGTCTGCGGCATCGGCGGCTCGCTGCCCGAGACCGTCGTGTCCAACGACGACCTGGCCGCCGAGCTCGACACCTCCGACGAGTGGATCCGGGTCCGTACCGGCATCGCACAGCGGCACGTCATCAAGCCCGGCGAGGCCACGTCCGACCTCGCGGTGGCGGCGGGCCGCAGGGCACTGGACTCGGCGCGCGCGCAGGACGGCACGGCCGACGACGCCATCGACCTCGTCGTCCTCGCCACCAGCACCCCGGACCACCCGTGCCCCGCCACCGCACCGCTGGTGGCGCAGCGCCTCGGTCTCGGCGGGGTCGCGGCCTTCGACGTCTCGGCGGTCTGCACCGGCTTCGTGTACGCCCTCGCCACCGCCGCGTCGATGCTGACCGCGGGCACGGCACGCCGCGCCCTGGTCATCGGCGCCGACACCTTCTCGACGATCCTCGACCCCGGGGACCGCACCACGCGCGCCATCTTCGGCGACGGGGCGGGCGCCGTGGTCCTGCGGGCCGGGGACGCCGCCGAGCCGGGAGCGCTGCTCGGCTTCGACCTGGGCAGTGACGGCGCGGGCGCCGAAATGATCACCGTGCGGGCGGGCGGCTCGCGCCAGCGGTCCACCGGGCAGCCGGCGCCCGACGGCGACCAGTGGTTCTCGATGGAGGGCCGCCCGGTGTTCACCGAAGCGGTCCTGAACATGAGCAAGTCCGCGCAAGAGCTGATCGACCGGGTCGGCTGGACCGCCGAAGGCCCCGACCGGGTGGTCGCGCACCAGGCGAACGTCCGCATCCTGCGCGCCGTCGGCGACCAACTGGGCCTGGACGAACAGCAGATCGTCGTCAACCTCGACCGCGTCGGCAACACCGTCGCGGGATCCATCCCGCTCGCCCTCGTCGACGCACTGGCCTCGGGCGGTCTCAGGCCGGGCCACCGGGTGCTGCTCACCGGCTTCGGCGGGGGGCTCACCTGGGGTTCCACGGCCCTGGTCTGGCCGGAGTTGGCCACCGCGCCGCACCCCGTCCACGTATGACACGCCACAAGAACGCATGACACCCACGGAGAGAGGAACAGCCATGACCACGGCAACCGACACGCAGAAGATCAAGACCCTCCTTGTGTCCGTCCTGACCGAGAAGTTCGGCCTGCCCGAGGACGAGGTGCTCTCCGGTACCTCCTTCGAGGAACTCGAGATCGACTCGCTGATACTCGTCGAACTCGCCCTGATACTCCGCAAAGAGATAGGCATCGTGCTCGAAGAGGGCGAGCTGAAGTCGTCGTTCACGCTCGACGACGCCGTGGCGGCCATCGAGGCCAAGGACCCCCTGGTGTGAGCGGCTCGTCCACAGGCGCCGTGACGATCACCGGCATCGGCCTGCTCACTCCGGCGGGTTCGGGCGTCGAGGGGAACTGGAAGCGCGTCACGTCCGGGATCTCCGCGGCGGCGAAGGACCCCGAACTCATCGGCATGGAGACCGACTTCTCCTGCCGGGTGCCCGGCTTCGACGCCAACGGCCTGCTCGGCAGGCGCACCGCGTGGAAGCTTGACCGCTTCGTCCAGCTGGCCGTCGTGGCGGCCCGCCAGGCCGTCGCGGACGCCGGGCTCTCCTCCGAGACCTGGGACTCGGCCCGCGTCGGCGTCGTCATCGGCAACTCGCTCGGCGGCACCGCGACGTTCGAGAAGCAGCACCGTACGTACTTCGACGGCGCCCCCGACGACGTATCGCCCCTGATGATCCCGATGGGCATGGTCAACATGGTCGCCGGATACGTCGCCATGGACCAGCGGATCCACGGACCGAGCCTGGTCACCGCCACGGCCTGCGCCTCCGGCGCCTCCGCCGTCGGCACCGCACGGCAGTGGCTCGAAGCGGGCCTGTGCGATGTCGTGCTCGCGGGCGGCACGGAGTCCGCGATCACCCCGGCCACCCTGACCGGACTCTCGCGGATGGGCGCCCTGTCCGCCCGCAAGGACGATCCGGGCGCCGCGTCCCGGCCCTTCGCCGCCGACCGGGACGGCTTCGTCGCCGGCGAGGGGGCCGCGGTGCTCGTCCTCGAACGTGAGCAGGACGCCACGGCCCGCGGCACCCGCGGCTACGCGCGGATCACCGGGTTCGGCGCGTCCTCCGACGCCCACCACGCCACCGCCCCCGACCCGCAGGGCGCGGGCCTGGCACGGGCGTTGCGCACCGCGCTCGCCGACGCGGGCGTCGCACCCTCCGACGTGGACCACGTCAACGCCCATGGCACCTCGACGCCGATGAACGACCTGACCGAGGCCCGCGCGCTGCGCCAGGTACTCGGCGGCCGCCCCGCGGTGACCTCCACCAAGGGCGTCACCGGCCACACCCTGGCCGCCGCCGGAGCGGTGGAGGCCGCCTACACGGCGCTCGCCCTGCGGCACGGCGAGGTGCCGCCGACGGCCAACGTCACCGAACTCGACCCGGAGATCGACGTCGACGTGGTCACCGGCACCGCACGGCAGGCGCCCCTGGAGGTGGCGGTCAGCACCTCACTCGGATTCGGCGGGCACAACGCGGCCCTGGTCCTGACCAGGGCCTGAGCACCACCACGTACCACGTACCACGTACGACGCATGGACAGGACTGGAGCATTGATGAAGACACGCCAACTCGCCGACGGGGGACCGTTCGTCGGGGCGATCGGCCTCGGCTGCATGGGCATGAGCTGGGGGTACGCCGAGTCCCAGCGCGACGACGAGCAGTCCGTCGCGGTGATCCGCCGGGCCGTCGAGGCGGGCGTCAGCCACCTGGACACCGCCGACGCCTACGGGGACGGCCACAACGAAACCCTCGTGGGCCGCGCCCTGGAAGGCAGCACGGACGGCGTGGTGGTGGCCACGAAGGTCGGCATCGTCGTGGACGACCTGGCGACCCGCACCCTGAGCAGGGACGGCTCGCCCCAGCACATCAGGGAGTCCGTCGAGGCCAGCCTGCGGCGGCTGCGCACCGAGACCCTCGACCTGTACTACCTGCACCGGGTGGACCCGGCCGTCCCGCTCGAGGAGTCCTGGGGGCAGCTCACCGAACTCGTGCGGGCGGGCAAGGTGCGCCGCCTCGGTCTGTCGGAGCCGACCATCGACCAGGCGGAGACCGCGCACCGCATCCACCCGGTGTCGGCCGTCCAGTCCGAACTCTCCCTGTGGACGCGCGACGCGCTCGCGCCCGGCGCCGACATGGTCCGCTGGTGCGCCGAACACGGCGCCGCGTTCGTGCCGTTCGCCCCGCTCGGCCGCGGGTTCCTGACCGGATCCTTCGCCAAGCCGGCCTTCGAGGACGGCGACTTCCGGGCCACCAACCCGCGGTTCGCCGACGGGGCGTTCAACGCCAACCTGCGCATCGTCGACGCCGTACGGGCCGTCGCCGCCCGGCACGGGGCCACCCCCGCCCAGGTGGCCATCGCCTGGACGCTGGCCCAGGGCGAGCACGTCATCCCGATCCCGGGCACCAAGAACCCGCGCTACCTCGCCGAGAACGTCGGCGCGGCGGCGCTCGACCTCACCGTGGACGACCTGGCCGACCTCGACGGGGTTCCGGCGCCGGTCGGCAGCCGGTTCTGAAGGGCGTACGCCATGGCAGTCTCCCCGCCAGCGCAACCGCTCGCCCCACAGCAGCCGTTCGGGTCCGTCGCCGTGATCGGGCTCGGCGCCACGGGAACGGAGCTGGCCCGCCGCCTCACCGCAGCGGGCATCCCCACGACCGGAGTCGAAACGCACCCCCCGGCCGCCGAACGCGCCCGGCAGGCGGTCGCCTCGGATCTGCTCACCGTCACCGGGCACCTCGCCGAGATCGCCGCGGCGGAGCTGGTCTTCGAAGCGGTGCCGGAGCCCGAGCCCCGCAAGCGGGCCGTACTGAACGACCTGGCGTGGAACCGCTCCGTCCCGGTGGTGACCACCGCGCTCACCACGCCCGCCGCCGAGCTCGCGGACCCGGAAGGCGCCGAGCTGCTCGCCCTGCGGTTCGTCCGCGCCGACCGTCTTGAGGCCGCCGAGCTGGCCCGTGCCCCGCACACATCGGACGCCACAGCGCGGCGCGTCACGGAACTCCTGCACCGGATGGGGATCACCGCGCACGCGGTGCCCGACCGCGCGGGATCCATCGCGCCCGCGCTCCTGTTCGGCATCCTCAACCAGGCCGCCTGGGCGTACCACGACGGGTACGCGGACCGGGACTCCCTGGAGACGGCGCTCCGCCTCGGCTGCGGCTGGGCGGAAGGACCGCTGCGGATCCTCGACGCCATCGGTCACCGCACGGCCCGCGACATCCTGGAGGGGCTGCACCACCGCATCGGCGCCCGCTACACACCGGCCCCGCTGCTCGCGGGAGAGCTGGATCCGCCGCCCGCTCCCGAGGCGGCCGACGACCCGGGCATCGACGTCGTCGCCGTGATCGGCTCGGGCACGATGGCGACCGGCATCGCGGAGGTGTTCCTCCGCGGCGGCTACCGCACCGTGCTCGTCGCCCGCAGCCAGGAGAAGGCCGAAGCCGCCCGGGAGGCCGTCGAGTTCGGGCTCCAGCGGTCCGGCACGGGACCCGATGACCTCGCGGAGGCGATGGGCCGCTGGACCGGCACCACCGACCTCGCGCGGGCCGCCGAGGCGGACCTGGTGGTGGAGGCGGTCGTCGAGGACCTCGCGGTCAAGCGGGAACTCTTCGCCGACCTCGGGTGGCGGTGCCGCCCCGGAACCCTCCTCGCCACCACGACCTCCAGCCTCCCCGTGCACGGCGTCGCGGAGGCGTCGGGCCGCGCGCGGGACGTACTCGGTCTGCACTTCTTCAACCCGCCGCCCGCCATGCGCCTGGTGGAGCTCGTCCGCGCCGAACACACCGGCGAGAGCGCGCTGCGGCGGGCGCGCGCCGTCCTCGGGCGCCTCGACAAGACCCCGGTGGAGTGCGCCGACCGCACCGGATTCCTCGTCAACGCGCTGCTCTTCCCGTATCTGAACGACGCGCTCGGCCTGCTGCCGGACGTGGAGCCGAAGCTCCTCGACACCGTCATGAAGTCCGTCGGGCAGCAGCCGCTCGGCCCCACCCGCCTGCTGGACACGGTGGGAGCCGATGTCGCCCTCGAAGTGCAGAACCGGCTCCATCAGGCCACCCGGCGGCCCGAGTTCGAACCCGTACCCCTGCTGCGGCGGCTCGTCGACGGCGGCTTCCTCGGCCGCAAGAGCGCGGGCCGCGGCGTACGCGCCTTCCTGACCTCATCGCTGTCCCCCCACTGAGTTGTCCCCCCACTGAGCTGTCCCACCACTGAAAGGTCTCTCCATGAACCGCTCGGTCCTGACCCCCCGCCGTCGCCGGATCGGATACGGCGTCCTCGCCGCCGCCCTGTGCCTCACCGCCGGAGGCGTCGCCAACGCCGTCACCGCCGACGACCCGGGCCCGATCACCAGCGAGACGCTCTCCGAGGGCGACTCCTCCCTCCCCTTCAAGGTGAACGCCGACGGGCCGCGCCATCTCGTCTACCGCAAGGCCGTCATCCCGCCGGGCGCCAACACCGGCTGGCACTACCACAAGGGCGAGGAGATCGCGGTCATCAAGTCCGGGACCCTGACCCGCTACAACGGCTCCGACTGCTCGAAGCGCGTCATCAAGCCCGGCGACGCCCTCGTCGAGCCCACCGGCCCCGAAGAGGTCCACTACGGCGTCAACAAGGGCTCGGAGCCCGTCGTCCTGTACATCACCGACGTACTGCCGGAAGGCGCCGGATTCTCCACGCCGGCCCCCGACCCGGGCTGCGACACCACGAAGTGACCCCCGAGGAATGGACTTCCTTCATGCTCGCCGCCGTCAACGCGCTCCCACCCGCCGAGAATCCGCCCCGGTACGCCGACGACGCCGCCCCCGGCGCGCTCGCCCTGGTCGGCTCGCTGCTGCCCAGAACGGTGACCTTCCTCGCTCTGGAGGACGTGTGACAGAGCGACGTGTGACAGTGCGACGTGTGACAGGGCGTGTGAAGGGCGGCGAACCCGTCGCCGTGGCCTTCTTCGACGTGGACGAGACGCTGCTCACCTTCAAGAGCATGTTCCGCTTCCTGGCCCACCACTTCAGCGCCATCGGCCTCCCGCCCGAGCGCTACCTGCAGGCCGAGGCGGATCTGCGCAACCGCGCCGCCGCCGGAGTCTCCCGGTGGGAGACCAACCGGGACTACTACCGCCTCTACGCGGGACGCCCGGTGGAGGAGGTGATGCGGCACGGCCGTGCGTGGTTCGCCGACGAGCTCGCCGCGGGCGGGGCCGTGCACGCCCCCGTCGCCGCCGCGCTCGAACGCCACCGCGCGGCGGGCGCCCTGATCGTGCTGGTCTCCGGTTCCTTCCCGCCCTGCCTGGAGCCGGTCCGTCAGCTCCTGGGCGCCGATGTGCTGCTGTGCAGCGATCCGGAACAGGTGGACGGCCGCTACTCGGGGCACCTGGAGACGCCGATGATCGGCGAGGAGAAGGGGCACGCGGCCCGGAAGTTCCTTGCCGAACGCGGCATCGCGCCATCGGCCGCGGCCGCCTACGGCGATCACGCGTCCGATCTGGGCCTGCTGCGGGCCGTGGGCCACCCGGTGGCCGTCGGCGACGACACCGATCTGTGTGCGTACGTCACCGGCGTGGGCGGCGGCAGACTGCCGGGCGCCGTCCCGGCCTGAACACAACGGGAGAACCGCTCTCTTATAAAACAAGGACAC
>NZ_JBHYIG010000059.1:0-36330 GCF_042740015.1 Streptomyces sp. NPDC059037 | reverse complement strand
CTCCACCCCCCCCAACCCCACCACCACACCCCCCTCCACGCCCCGTACCCCGGGGCCCCGGGGCACCCGGGGCTCTTCTCGTGTACTGCGGAGGGTCAGTCCCTTTCGCTGCGGAAGCCCGTGCCGCCTCCGAAGAGGGTGCCTCCGTCGTCTTCCCCGCCGTTGCCTCCGCCGTTGCCCTGGTCGCCGCCCGCGGTGGTCAGGTTGATCGCCGTACCCGGCGGGACCTGCTCGTTGGCGCCCGGCTGGGAGAGGACCACGAGGGCGTCGTCTTCCTGCGGGCCGGTGATGGTGCCGACCGTCAGATCGGCGTCCTCGATGGCCTTGCGGGCGTCCTTGAGCTTCTGGCCGGTGAGCGCGGGCACGGTGGCCTGCTCGGCCTTCTTCGCCACCTGGACGGTGACCGTCGAGCCGTCGTCGACCTTTGTGCCGGCCGCCGGGGAGGTCTGGATGACCTTGCCCTCTTCGACGGAGTCGCTGGCCACGTCCTCACGCTGGGGGGTGAGGCCGTTGTCCGTGATCTGCTTCGCGGCGGCTTCGTAGTCGAGGCCGGTGACGTCCGGGACCTGGATCTGCGACTTCTCCTTGGCGACATCAAGGGTGATCTTGCTGCCCTTTTGCACCTCGGTACCAGAAGTCGGGTCCTGTTCGAGGACCTCGCCCGGCGTCTCGGGGGACTCCACCTGCTTGGGGATGACGTTGAACTGATACTTCGGGCCCTCGAGCTTGTCCGTGGCCTCGTCGATGTCCAGGCCGATGACGCTCGGCACCGCGACCTTCGGCGCACCTGTGGAGACCACCACATTGATGGTGGCGCCCTTGTCGACCGTGGCGTTGGCGCCCGGGTCCTGGGAGCAGATCTCGCCCCTCGGGTACTTCTCGCAAGGCTTGCGCTCTGAGACCGCGATCTCTAGATCGACGTTTCCGGCCTGGGTCTTCGCGTCCGCGAGCTTCTCACCCACAAAGTTGGGCGCCTTGATCGAATCGTTGCCCCCACCACCCCCGGTAAACGCCCACTTCCCGATCAGAATGGCGCCGACCAGCACCAGCAGCCCCGCCAGAATCAGCAGCACCGTAGACGTACTGCTCTTCTTCTGGCGGCGGCGCGAATGATCGTCGTAGCCGTCGTCCGGGCCCACCGGCGGCATCATCGACGTCTGGGCGCCGCCGGGCTGCGGGCGCAGCATCGCCGTCTGCTGGTCGTCCGGGTGGCCGCCGTAGCCGACCGCGCCCATGGCGGCGGTGGCCGCGACGGGCTGGCCGTCGAGGCAGGCCTCGATGTCGGCGCGCATCTCGTCGGCCGACTGGTAGCGGTAGTCCGGGTCCTTGGTGAGGGCCTTCAGGACGATCGCGTCCATCTCGGGCGTGATCTCGCCGTCGAAGACGCTCGGGGCCTGGGGCTCCTCGCGTACGTGCTGGTAGGCGACAGCGACCGGGGAGTCGCCTACGAAGGGAGGCCTCACCGTCAGGAGCTCGTAGAGCAGGCAGCCCGTGGAGTAGAGGTCGGACCGGGCGTCGACCTGCTCGCCCTTGGCCTGCTCCGGCGAGAGGTACTGCGCCGTGCCGATGACCGCGGCCGTCTGCGTCATCGTCATCCCGGAGTCGCCCATGGCGCGGGCGATGCCGAAGTCCATCACCTTGACCTGGCCGTTGCGCGTCAGCATGACGTTCGCGGGCTTGATGTCGCGGTGGACGATCTGATTGCGGTGCGAGTACTCCAGGGCCTGGAGGATGCCGATCGTCATCTCCATGGCGCGCTCGGGCAGCAGCTTGCGCCCGGAGTGCAGGAGCTCCCGCAGAGTGGAGCCGTCGACGTACTCCATCACGATGTACGGGATGGAGACCCCGTCCACGTAGTCCTCGCCGGTGTCGTAGACCGCGACGATCGCAGGATGGTTGAGCGAGGCGGCCGACTGGGCCTCGCGGCGGAACCGGGCCTGGAATGACGGGTCGCGCGCGAGGTCAACGCGCAGCGTCTTCACCGCCACGGTGCGTCCGAGACGGGTGTCGTGCGCGAGGTAAACCTCCGCCATCCCGCCTCGGCCGAGCACCTGGCCCAGCTCGTACCGCCCGCCGAGGCGACGCGGCTCTTCCATAGCTAATCCAGCCCTCTCCGTCAGTCCCGACCGCACCCTTGTGTGGTCCGGCGGTGTGCTGTCCGGGCATACCGTACCCGGCTCGCCTTACGTGACCCGGCCGCGACCGTCACCCGATACAGGACCGGTATCGCAACGTGCACTGATGTGAAGAGGCCGTGACGGGGGTCACTTCTTGCTGTCGAGAACCGCCTGCATCACGTCCTTGGCGATGGGGGCGGCGAGACCACCACCGGAGATGTCGTCACGGCTGGCGGCGCTGTCCTCGACCACCACGGCGACGGCCACCGGCGAACCGGAGTCGGTCTTCGCGTAGCTGATGAACCATGCGTAGGGGTTCTTGCTGTTGTTCAGGCCGTGCTGTGCCGTACCGGTCTTGCCGCCGACGGTGACGCCGGGGATCTTGGCGTTGCGGCCGGTGCCGTCGTTCACGACCGTCTGCATCATGTCCTGGAGCTTCTGCGCGTTCTCCTCGGA
Source organism: Streptomyces sp. NPDC059037 (assembly GCF_042740015.1). Classification (NCBI taxonomy): domain Bacteria; kingdom Bacillati; phylum Actinomycetota; class Actinomycetes; order Kitasatosporales; family Streptomycetaceae; genus Streptomyces; species Streptomyces sp. NPDC059037. Next base: position 33,757 of record NZ_JBHYIG010000059.1, on the reverse strand, counting down.
GAGCGGCCGGCTCATCTCCTTGGGCGCGTGCTTCTCGATCACGTCCAGGTTCGGTGCCTGCAGCTCGCTGACCATGTACGGCTCCATCAGCTTGCCGTCGTTGGCGATCGCGGAGGCGACCATGGCCATCTGTAGCGGCGTCGCGGCCGTCTCGAACTGGCCGATGGAGGAGAGCGCGGTCTGCGGCTTGTCCATCTCCTTGGGGAAGACGGAGGCGTTCGAGCGGACGGGGATGAACTGCTCGGAGTTGAAGCCGAACTTCTCGGCCGTCTCCAGCATCTGGTCCTTGCCGAGGTCCGAGCCGATCTTGCCGAAGACGGTGTTGCAGGACACCCGCAGCGCCTCGCGCAGCGTGGCGTTCTTGCAGGGGATGTTCCCCTCGTTCTTCAGCTCGGTCTGGGTGTTCGGCATCGTCCAGGGCAGCGGGGACTTGGTGGGCGAGTCGATGTCGTCGTACAGACCGTGCTCCAGCGCGGCGGCCGCGGTGACGGCCTTGAACGTGGAGCCCGGGGGGTACGTCTCGCGCAGCGCGCGGTTGAGCATCGGCTGGTCTTTGTCCTTGTCCAGCTTCTGGAAGAGCTTGGATTCCTTGCCCGTCATGCCCGCGAAGTCCGACGGGTCGTAGGACGGAGCGGAGGCCAGCGCCAGGATCGCGCCCGTGGACGGGTCGATCGCGGCGACCGCGCCCTTGCCGCGGCCCTTCAGACCGTCGTACGCGGCCTTCTGCGCGGCGGCGTTGAGGGTCGTGACGGCGTTGCCGCCCTCCTTCTTCTTGCCCGTGATCATGTCCAGGCTGCGGGTGAAGAAGAGCCGGTCGTCGTTGCCGGTGAGGATGCCGTCCTCGAGGGACTCGATCTGCGTGGCGCCGACGATCTGCGAGGCATAGCCGGTGACAGGGGACCACATGGGTCCGTTCTTGTACGTCCTCTTGTACTTGAAGTCGCCGCCGGAGGTCTTCTTGGACCCGGTGATCGCCTTGCCGTCGACGATGATGTCGCCGCGCGGCTGGGCATACCGCTCGATGGAGACACGGCGGTTCTTCTTGTGGTCCGCCAGGGTGTCGGCCTGCACGTACTGGAGCCAGTTGTCCCGGGCGAGCAGGGCGAGGATGAGGAGCCCGCAGAAGATCGCGATCCGGCGCAGGGGCTTGTTCACGGTCGGACCACCTGGGTCATCTCGGCGTCGGGGTTCGGGGCGGGCGCCGGGGCAGGACGGCGTGCGGTGTCGCTGATACGGATGAGGATGCCGATCAGGGCCCAGTTGGCGATCACGGACGAACCGCCGTTCGCGAGGAACGGCATGGTCATACCGGTCAGCGGGATCAGGCCCATGACGCCGCCGGAGACGACGAACACCTGGATGGCGAAAGCGCCGGACAGACCGATCGCCAGGAGCTTGCCGAACGGGTCGCGGGCGGCGAGCGCCGTGCGCACACCGCGCTCCACGATCAGACCGTAGATCAGCAGGATCGCCATGACGCCGGCCAGACCCAGCTCCTCGCCGAAGGTGGCGAGGATGAAGTCGGAGTTGGCGGCGAAGCCGATCAGGTCGGAGTGGCCCTGGCCGAGGCCGGTGCCGAGCACACCGCCCGAGCCGAACGCCATCAGGGACTGGGCGATCTGGTCGCTGCCCGTCGAGGCGATGACGGCGTCGGAGAACGGGTTCAGCCAGGCGTCCACACGCTCTTGCACGTGCGGCTCGAAGGTGGCCACACCCACCGCGCCCACCGAGGACATCAGCAGGCCGAACACGATCCAGCTGGTGCGCTCCGTGGCGACGTACAGCATCACGACGAACATGCCGAAGAACAGCAGTGACGTACCGAGGTCGGTCTCGAAGACCAGGATCAGGATGGACATCGCCCAGACCACGATGATCGGACCGAGGTCACGGCCGCGCGGCAGGTAGATGCCCATGAAGCGGCGGCTAGCCAGCGCGAGCGCGTCGCGCTTCACCATCAGATAACCCGCGAAGAAGATCGCGATGACGATCTTCGCGAACTCACCGGGCTGGATGGAGAATCCGGCGACGCTGATCCAGATTCGGGCGCCGAAGACGTTCATGCCAAGACCCGGCACCAGCGGCAGCAGCAGCAGGACGAGGGCCGCGACCATGGAGATGTACGTGTAGCGCTGCAGGACGCGGTGGTCCTTGAGAAGCAGCAGTACGGCCACGAAGAGCGCGATGCCGATGGCCGAGAACATCAGCTGCTTCGGTGCGGAGGCGCTGAACTGGCCGGTGGCGGCCTTGGCGAGATCCTGCAGCTTCTCCGACTGGTCCAGGCGCCAGATGACGACCAGACCGAGACCGTTGAGCAGCGTCGCGAGCGGCAGCAGCAGCGGGTCCGCGTACGCGGCGAACCTGCGCACCACGATGTGACCGACCGCCGCGAGCAGGCCGAGCCCGCAGCCGTAGCCGAGCATGCCGGACGGCAGCTCGCCGTCGAGCGCGAGACCTACGTTGATGTAGGCGAACAGCGGGATGACGACAGCGAACGCAAGGAGCGCGAGCTCGGTGTTGCGCCGGCTCGGCGCACCGATCGCGCCGATGGTCGACGTGTGTGTAGTGCTACTGCTCATGGTGTGCAAAGGCCCCCAACGGCTGCTTACTGCTTACCGCACAGCGGGACCAGCTTCTTCTCTTCCTCGGAGAGGCTGGGGCCGGGTGTGGGAGTCGGTGCGGTCTTGGACTTGTTCTTGTCGGTCGTGCTGTTCTTGTCGCTCGTGTCGCCTGTGTCGTTCTTGTCCGCAGGGTCGGTCGGATCGTCGGTGGGGGCCTTGGCCGCCAGACCGGTCGCGCCGCCCGCCTCGCCCTCGCCGGGCTTGGCGTTCTCCCGCTCGGCCTCGCGGCGCTGCGCGTCCTTCTCGCAGGCGGAGGCCTGCAGGCTCAGCTCCTCGATCTTGCTCTGGGCATCGTCGAGGTTGCCCTCGGGGATGGTGCCCTCGACCTGCTTGCGCTGATACGGCGGCAGGTACTTGAGTTCGATCTCGGGGTGGTCCTTCTCCACCTTGGACAGGCTGACCCAGGCAAGGTCCTGGTCGATGCCGCGGTAGAGCGCGACGTGCTCGTCCTTGGTGCCTACGTAGTACTGCGTCTGCGTCCAGCGGTAGCCCCCGTAGAGGCCGCCTCCGATGACCGCGAGGGCCAGCACTGTGTAGAGGGATCTCTTGAGCCACTTGCGGCCGCCGCCGGGCTTCACGAAGTCCTCGTCGCTGAACGCGCCGAAGCTCCCTTCGGGAACGTATCCCGTCGTGTCACCGCTTCCCGGAGGGCCGAAGCCGCCTCCGGAGGGCTGCGGCGGCACCGGACGGCCGAGGCCGGACGCACGGCCCGCAGGCGTCTGCATGGCGCCGTCGTCCTGCGCCTGGAGCTGGTTCTCGGCGACCGCGCCGACGACCACGGGGGTGTCGGACAGCTGTCCCGCGAGGGTGTCGCCGCTGTCGATGTCCAGGACGTCGGCGACGATCACCGTGATGTTGTCGGGGCCACCGCCGCGCAGCGCGAGCTGGATCAGCTCCTGCACGGTCTCCTGGGGGCCCTGGTAGCTCGCGAGGGTGTCTTCCATCGTCTGGTGCGAGACCACACCGGAGAGACCGTCGGAGCAGATCAAGTAGCGGTCGCCGGCGCGGACTTCACGGATCGAGAGGTCCGGTTCGACATGCTCGCCACTGCCCAGCGCGCGCATCAGCAAGGAGCGCTGCGGGTGGGTGGTGGCCTCTTCCTCGGTGATCCGGCCCTCGTCGACGAGGCGCTGCACCCAGGTGTGGTCCTGGGTGATCTGCGTGAGGACACCGTCCCGCAGCAGATACGCGCGCGAGTCGCCGACGTGTACGAGGCCCAGGCGCTGCCCCGTCCACAGGAGGGCGGTCAGGGTCGTCCCCATGCCCTCGAGCTGGGGGTCCTCCTCGACCATCAGGCGCAACTGGTCGTTGGCGCGCTGCACGGCCGTGCCGAGCGACGTCAGGATGTCCGATCCCGGTACGTCGTCGTCGAGGGTGACGAGCGTCGAGATCACCTCGGAGCTCGCGACCTCGCCCGCGGCCTGGCCCCCCATGCCGTCGGCGATCGCGAGGAGACGCGGACCGGCGTAGCCGGAGTCCTCGTTCCCCTCACGGATCATGCCTTTGTGCGATCCGGCGGCGAAGCGCAAAGACAGACTCATGCGCACCTCGCCCGTCGGCTCCGGGTACATCCGCACGGTGCCCACCCTCCGGTCGGGAGCGCGCTGGCGTCCAGTGTGTGGACCGCGTCGGCTCGCTCGCTCCGCTCGCTCATTGTCGTACTACTTCCGCAGCTCGATGACGGTCTTGCCGATGCGGATCGGCGCGCCCAGCGGAACGGGCGTCGGGGTGGTGAGTCGGGTCCGGTCCAGATACGTGCCGTTGGTGGACCCGAGATCCTCGACGATCCACTGGCCGTCACGGTCCGGGTAGATCCTGGCATGCCTGCTGGAGGCGTAGTCGTCGTCCAGCACGATCGTCGAATCGTGCGCGCGGCCCAGCGAGATCGTCTGGCCCTGCAGGGCGACTGTCGTGCCCGCGAGGATGCCTTCGGAGACGACCAGCTTGCTGGGGGCGCCACGGCGCTGCCTGCCACCGCCCTGCTGCTGGCGCTGGGCCGGCGGCGCGGCCTGCTGTTGCTGGCGTGCGGCCTGCTGCGGTCGCGCGTTCTCACGGCGTGAGCCGCGCTGTGTGACGCGTGTTCCGAACAGGTCGCTACGGATGACCTGGACGGCCACGATCACGAACAGCCACAGAACGGCTAGGAAACCCAACCGCATGACCGTCAGGGTCAGCTCTGACATTGCCCCCGCTTCACCCTTCGGCTTGCCGGTAAACGATGGTGGTTTGGCCCACGACGATCCGCGAGCCGTCGCGGAGCGTAGCGCGGGTGGTGTGCTGCCCGTCTACCACGATGCCGTTGGTAGACCCGAGATCCTGGATCGTCGAGGGCGTTCCGGTCCGGATCTCACAGTGCCGGCGGGATACGCCGGGGTCGTCGATCCGCACATCGGCGTCGGTGCTGCGACCCAGCACCAGCGTCGGGCGGGAGATCTGATGGCGATTGCCGTTGATCTCGATCCAGCGCCGCACCTGCGCACCCGGAAGCGGCCCGGCGCCGGGCCCCTGGGGGCGGTTCGGCACCGGCGCGGGCCCGCCCGCGCGTCCGCCGGGGGGCGGCGCCGCGGGCATGGGAGGAGCGCTGGAGGGCTGCTGCGGGTAGCCGTAGCCACCGCCCGCGGGGGGTCTGCGGTCCGCGGGGCCAGGTCCTGTGGGTGCTGCTGGTGCAGCAGGTGCTGCGGGGGCGCGCTCGGGAGTCTGTGAGGTGCTGGACGCGAGTGTGCGGCTGCGCACCCGGTACAGACCCGTGTCGAGGTCGTCCGCCTTCTCCAGGTGGACCTTGATGGGGCCCATGAAGCTGTAGCGCTGCTGCTTGGCGTACTCGCGCACCATCCCGGAGAGCTCGTCGCCGAGCTGCCCCGAGTAGGGGCTCAGGCGCTCGAAGTCGGGCGCGCTGAGCTCCACGATGAAGTCATTGGGGACGACCGTCCGCTCGCGGTTCCAGATCGTCGCGTTGTTGTCGCACTCGCGCTGCAGGGCGCCGGCGATCTCGACGGGCTGGACCTCGGACTTGAACACCTTGGCGAAGGTGCCGTTGACCAGACCTTCGAGTCGCTGCTCGAACTTCTTCATGACTCCCATGGGGCACCTCCTCCGTCGTAGTCATCCTGGTACTGCTTACTGATCGTATCCACGCGCCGGGAAATCGGCTGGTTCCCCCTGTCCGCCCAGTCGATGAGTGTCGCCTCTCACAAGGCTGCCCGCACCAGGGTTCCGGGATCCTTCCGGACTCCTCTATCAGGGATCGTAGAGGGGGCCTCAAACCAGTGTCCCGCACCCGGCCGCGGACCATCGCCGGGTCCGGCCGAAGTCGGACGGCCGGCCCGCGATCCGCACGGACCACCAGGGCAGGTGCCCCCGAATACGGATGTGAATCCACCCTCGGCAGCGTGCTAATCTTCTGGATGTCGGCAGGCGCTCGCACCGCAAGTGAGAGACCCAAAGACAAACACCCATGCGCGGGTGGCGGAATAGGCAGACGCGCTGGATTCAGGTTCCAGTGCCCGAAAGGGCGTGGGGGTTCAACTCCCCCCTCGCGCACCATGTGGAGCGGGTCTCCACCAGGATGAAAGTCCTGGTGGGGGCCCGCTTCTCGCGTTGTGTACGGGCTGCGGCCCGGACGCCGACTCGGCGCGACCTCTGCGGTGAGCTATCTCACGGTTGGGGTCCTGCTCCTGTGAGGTCGGGTGGTCTTCGCGTTCAGAGGCTCGAACGGAGCCGTGGTCGCCGGCGGATTCGGCTGCGGGCGCTGTGACGCAGTGATCGTGATCAAGCGGATTCGTTCACATCGGCCGTGGGCATGCATCGGGCGCCCTGCCAGCCCCTGCAAGGAGTACACGCGCGATGTCGCCCACCCCCACTCCCGTCGCCCCCGGAGCGCTTCCCCTGATCGGCCACGGTCTTCAACTGAAGCAGCGGCCGTTGGAGTTCATGAACTCGCTGCGCGAGCACGGTCAGGTGGTGCGAATACAGCTCGCCCGCACCCCCGCCTACGTGGTCACCGACCCGGCCCTCACCAAGGAAGTGCTGGTCACTGATGTGACGAGCTTCGCCAAGGGCGGGCGGATCATCGACGCGTTGAAGGTGTTCTTCGGTGACGGGCTCGCCACGGTCGCCGACGGCGACACCCATATGAAGAACCGCCGTCTCATGCAGCCGATGTTTAACAAGGCTCACATCGCGACCCGTGGCGACACCATGATCGAACAGGTGCGGGAGATCGTCGAGGGATGGGCGGAGGGCGAGTCCCGGGACACGCTCGCCGACATGACGGAGCTGACCCTCGCGGCGTTCCTCACCGCTCTGTTCGGCGCGGATCTGCCCGCTCACCTGCAGCGTGACTTCATCGCGCTGATGCCGCCCATCATGCAGGGGACGATCCGGCAGACCATCCTTCCCGGCTGGGTCACCCGGCTGCCGCTGCCCGCCAACCGCGCGCACGCCCAGCGGGTCGCGCAGCTGCGCGAGCTCATCGACCAGGCCATCGACCACCGGGCCGCCGCACTCGGTCTCGGCGACGCCTCGGACTCGGGAAGCGCTGCGGCTGCGGGGTGCCCGCATGCGGCTGGGCAGGCGGACACGGGCCTTTTCGACACCCTTCTCACGGCCGACGACCCGGACACCGGTCCGCTGCCCCGACGCCAGCTCCAGGACGAGGCCATCACCCTGCTCACCGGGGCGATCGAGACGACCAGCACCACACTGGCCTGGGCGCTGGTGGAGATCGAGAAGAACCCCGAGGTCGGGCGCCGGATGCTCGAGGAACTGGAGGCGGTCTGCGCGGACCGTCCCCTTCGTTACGAGGATCTCGACGAGCTCACGTACGTCCGCGCCGTCCTGCAGGAGTCGATGCGGATGTACGGCCCGGCCTGGCTGGTCACCAGAACCGCGACGCGCACGGTCAGCCTGGGCGGGCACAGCATCCCCGAGGGCGCGGACGTGATCTACAGCCCGTACCTCCACCAGCACGACCCGTCGGTCTTCCCCGAGCCGGAGCGCTTCGACCCCGACCGCTGGTCCGGCCGGCCCGACGCCGCCACCCGCGGCGCGTTCCTGGCCTTCGGCGCCGGTCGCCGCAACTGCGTCGGCGAGGCCTTCGCCTGGACCGAGCTCCTCATCATCCTCGCCACGGTCGGGCAGATCTGGCCCCGCCTGGCCCTGACCTCGACCGCGCCGAAGCCGCAGGCACTGGTCACGGTCAAGCCGGACGGGCTCTCCATGGCTCCCTATCGGGGCGCCGATTCGACGGGGAATTCGAGGGGGAAGGAGACGGAGAAGGAGAGCGGATCCGCGGAGGCCGGGGTTATCCACAGGCTCTGACGCCGATCGGCGCCCGGCGGTACCGTCGTGGCCAGGCGATGTCCGTGGGGGCGACGCCTGGACACGGGGCATGCGGGGGCGAGGCAATGGCGATGGTCGTGGCGGAGACCGGTGGGACGCGGTCCGGCGAGGTGCAGTCCGGCGAGGTGCGGTCCGGCGGGACGCGCTCCGGCGGGGCGAGGCTGCCGCAGGTGGACGGGTTCGCCCGGTGGCCGTCCCCGGCCTCGCCCAAGCGGGAGGGCAAGGCGTTGCGGGAGCGGGTGAGCCGCGCCTCGCACGCGTGGTTCGCCGAGGACGACGGGCGGCCCGACCCGGTCGCCGCCGTCGAGGAGTCCAACCGCAGCAGGCTTGCCGAGCTGACGCCCATCCGGATCGGCAGGATGGCCGCGACGCCCTTCGCCTTCCTGCGCGGGTCCGCCGGACTCATGGCGTACGACCTCGCACGTACGCCCGCGACCGGGATCGGCGCCCAGATATGCGGTGACGCGCACGCGGCCAACTTCGGCCTGTACGCGGATGCGCGCGGCGGCCTGGTCATCGACCTGAACGACTTCGACGAGACGGCGCACGGCCCCTGGGAGTGGGACGTCAAGCGGCTCGCCGCCTCGCTGGTGCTCGCGGGGCGCGAGGCCGGGGCGAGCGAGGACGCCTGCGAGGAGGCGGCCTTCGACGCGGTGGGGGCCTATCGCCGCACGATGCGGCTGCTCGCCAAGCTGCCGTCGCTCGACGCGTGGAACGCCATCGCGGACGAGGAGCTCGTCTCGCACACGGATGCCAGGGACCTGCTTGGCACCCTGGAGCGGGTCTCCGAGAAGGCCCGGCAGAACACGAGCGCCAAGTTCGCCGCGAAGTCCACGGAGCGGGTCGAGGGCGACGACGGCTCTCCCGCGGGGTGGCGCTTCGTCGACGCTCCTCCGGTGCTGCGGCGGATACCGGACGCGGAGGCCGCCGAAGTGACGTCGGCACTCGGCACGTACCTGGGCACGCTGGCCGAGGACCGGCTGCCGTTGCTGGCTCGGTACGCGATCCAGGACGTGGCCTTCCGGGTCGTCGGCACGGGAAGCGTCGGCCTGCGGTCGTATGTGGTGCTGCTGCTCGACCACCGGGGCGAGCCGCTGGTGCTCCAGGTCAAGGAGGCGCGGCCCTCCGTACTGCTCCCGCATCTGCCCGCGGCGGGCTTCGACGTGCCCCAGGTCGCGCACGAGGGGCGCAGGGTGGTGCTCGGGCAGAAGCGGATGCAGGTGGTCAGCGACTTCCTCCTCGGCTGGACGACCGTGTCCGGACGGCCTTTCCAGGTACGGCAGTTCAGGAACCGCAAGGGCAGCGTGGACCCCGCGGAGCTCGCGGCCGACCAGCTGGACGACTACGGCCGGATGACCGGGGCGCTGCTGGCCCGCGCCCACGCGCACAGCGCCGATCCGCGGCTGATCGCCGGGTACGTCGGCAAGGGCGAGGAGCTGGACGAGGCGGTGGCGCGGTTCGCCGTGGCGTACGCGGACCGGACGGAGGCGGATCACGCGGAGCTGGTGCGTGCGGTCAAGGAAGGGCGTGTGGTCGCGGAGTCCGGAGTGTGATCCCGGGTGTGATGGGTGATGAGGGGCGCGGAGGGCTGCAGGGGATACGGAGGGATGCGGAGGGCTGTGGAGAGATGCGGGCCGTGGCAGCTGGGGCGGTTGCCCGGTGACCTAGGCTGGACAGGTGACGACCCCGGAAGCCGAGCCGACGCAGCCTGACACACCTGACCCCGAGTCCACCGATGCCGACCGCGGAGCTCCTGAGGGGGCTTCTGGCGGGGAGCCGGGGCAAGGGGCCGGTGAGCGGCCCGAGGACCGGCTCGAGAAGGCCGTGCGGGCGGCCGAGCAGGCGCTGATCGAGTACGAGATCGCCGTCGAGACGTTCCGGGTCGAGGTGGAGAACTTCTCCCGCCTTCACCACCAGAAGCTCGGCCCGATGTACGCGCGCCTGGACGAGCTGGACGCGGAGCTCGCCGAGGCCTTGGCGGCCAGCAGCGGTGACCCGGAGGACCGGCGCAAGGCGGACGAGGCGCGGGCGCGGGTCATGCCGATGCCGGGCGTCGAGGAACTGTTCCACGGCTGGATGGACACGGACGGGCTCTACCCGGAAGCCGCCGCGATGCTGACCGATCGGTCGGTGCGGCCGCCGCAGCGGGTGCGGCCGAGCGACGAGGCCCGCAAGCTCTTCCGGGACCTGGTCCGCAAGGCCCACCCCGATCTGGCGCAGGACGACCAGGAGCGCGCCCGCCGCGACGAGTTCATCACACGGGTCAACGCCGCGTACGCCCGCGGGGACGAGCCCCTGCTGCGGGAGCTGTCCGACGAGTGGGCCGCGGGGCCGGTGCCCGATGCGCAGCGGCCGAGCCGCAGCGAGGAGCTCTACGCCCGCCTCGAGTGGCTCGCCCAGCGCAAGGAGCTGCTCTCCGTGGTCGCCCGTGAGCTGGAGGAGGGCGCGATCGGCTCGATGCTGCGGATGGCGCCGGACGACCCGGACACCTTGCTCGACGAGATCGCCGAGCAGCTGCTCGCGCAGGTCACCGAGCGCGAGGCGGAGCTGGCGCGGCTCACCGCCTAGGCGGTTGACCGCGCGGGCCTTCGGGTAGCGTCGGAGACATGGTTTTCGGTTCTCAGGTGCCCACGGTCGTCGTCGACGACCTCGCGAGCGGTGATTTTCTCCTTGACGTCCGAGAGGACGACGAGTGGCAGGCGGGGCATGCCGCGGGTGCGCTGCACATCCCGATGAGTGAGTTCGTCGCCCGCTACGGCGAGTTGACCGAGGCCGCGCCGCAGGACGGCAGGGTCCACGTCATCTGCCGGTCCGGGGCGCGCTCGGCGCAGGTCGCCATGTACCTCGGGCAGCAGGGCATCGACGCGGTGAACGTCGATGGCGGCATGCAGGTCTGGGAGGCTGCGGGCCGGCCCGTGGTCGACGGCAAGGGCCAGCCGGGCACCGTGATCTAACTCTTCGGCCGTGGTTTCAGCCGCGGCTTCAGCCACTTTCTCAGCCGTGTTCTCAGCCGAGGGGGTGGGCGGCCAGCAGGTCGCCCAGGGCCTCCTCGTGCGCCGCGGCCGGGCCGAGGGACAGCTCCAGCTGCTTGGCCCAGGCGTGGTAGCGGTGCAGCGGGTAGTCGGTGTCGGAGCCGAAGCCGCCGTGCAGATGCTGCGCCGTCTGCACCACCCTCCGTACGCCGTCGGAGGCCCAGATCTTCGCGACGGCCACGTCTCCCGTGGCGGGCAGGGCGCCGCTCGCGCCGGTGCTGACGCGCCAGGCGGCCTGCCAGAGGGTGACCTCCATCGCGCGCAGGTCGATATAGCGGTCGGCCGCCTGCACCGCCACGGCCTGGAAGGTGGCGACGGGGAACCCGAACTGCTCCCGCTTGCTGGTGTATTCGCCGGTCATCCGCAGCACGCCCTCGCCGAGGCCGAGAGCAAGCGCGCAGGTGCCGGTGGTGAGCAGATCGCGCAGCCCGTCCCAGGCCCCGTCGGCCTCGATGACGTCGCCGGCGCCGATCCGCACCGAGTCCAGGCGGAGCTCGCCGAGCCGCTCGCCGTTCGTGGAGACCTGCTCGCCGAGGGTGAGGCCCTCGTGCACGCGCGGGATCAGGGCGAGCAGGGGCCGGCAGGCGGTCGTGTGGGCGGGCACCACGACGATGTCGGCGTTCTGCGCCCAGGGCACGGCCGTCTGGACCCCGTCGAGCAGCCAGGCTTCGCCGTCCCGCCGTGCGGTGACGGCGAGTTCGGCGGGGTCGTGCCCCGTGCGTCCGCTCGCCGCGACCGTCAGGACCAGCTCACCGCGGGTGGCCGGGGCGAGGATGCGGCGCTTCAACTCCTCGCTGCCATGGGTCTGTACGGCGTACGCGGCCGCGCTGCTCTCCAGGAGCGGGACGCGGGCGAGCACCTTCGCCGACTCGCGCAGGACCAGGCAGAGGGCGATCGCGTCCAGGCCCGCGCCGTCGTACTCCGGGTCGAGGAGCAGGCTCAGCAGGTCGGCGTCGGCGAGCTTGGCCCACAGCGCGCGGTCGAAGTCCTCGGCCACCGCTCCCGGAGTGAGTGCGGGACTGGGCACTCCGTCCGGCGCGACGGAGGCGAAGACCGCCTTCGCCGCCTCGACGGCCGCCTGCTGTTCCTCGGTGAAGGTGAAGTCCACTGCTTGTCCCTCCGCGCACCGGTCGACCGACGTGCCGTCGTTTCTGACGGGTCGTCAAGATAGAACAGGTTCTACGGGAAGGGAACAGTGACGGTCCGCTCCGTGGGCGCCGGACCGTTCGGCGGGGGTGACCGCTCAGCGGTCGAAGTCCAGCTCCACCGTGTCCGTGGCGGGATGCGACTGGCAGGCCAGGACATAGCCGGCGTCGGTCTCCTCGGGCTCCAGCGCGAAGTTGCGGTCCATCCGCACCTCGCCCGAGACCCGGAAGGCCCTGCAGGTCCCGCACACGCCGCCCTTGCAGGCGTACGGCGCGTCCGCGCGGTTGCGCAGCACGGTGTCGAGCAGGGACTCCCCGTCGCGCACCGGCCAGGTGCCGGAGCGTCCGTCCAGGGTGACCGTCACGGTGCTGTGCGCGGGGGCCGTGGCAGGGACGGCCGGGGTCGCGAGGCCGTCGTCCACGTGGAATATCTCCTCGTGGATGCGCTGTCGCGGCACACCGAGGCCGCGGAGAGTTCTCTCCGCACCCTGCACCAGGCCGAACGGGCCGCAGAGGAACCAGGCCGATACCTCCTCGACGCTCAGCAGCGCCGGCAACAGGCTGCCGAGCCGCTCCTCGTCGAGTCGCCCGGAGTCGAGCCCCGACTGCTGCTCCTCCCGGGAGAGCACCGTCACCAGCTGGAACCGGTCCGGCCAGCGGTCCTTGAGGTCGGCGACCTCTTCGAGGAACATCGTCGACGCCGCCGTGCGGTCGCTTCGGATGAGACAGAACGTGGCGTCCGGCTCGCGCGCGAGAAGCGTCGTCACGATGGAGAGCACCGGTGTGATGCCGCTGCCGCCCACCACCGCCGCGTACCGCCCGGGTGCCGGTTCCAGGGTGAAGCGGCCTGCCGGGGTCATCACTTCCAGTTCGTCGCCGACGACGACTTCCTTCATGGCGTACGTCGAGAAGGCGCCGCCCTCGACGAGACGCACCCCGACGCGCAGAGTGCGGGGCCCCTCAGGGGCTTCGGGGTCCAGCGCCGGTGCGCAGATCGAGTAGGTGCGCCGGATCTCGGTGCCGTCGACGAAGCGGCGCACGGCCAGGTGCTGACCCGCGTCATAGCGATACTCCTCGCGCAGGGCAGGAGGCACGTCGAAGGTCAGGGCCACGGAGTCGTCGGTGAGCTGGTCGACCGCCGTTACCCGGAGCTGGTGGAAGCGCGCCATCACAACTCCTTGAAGTGGTCGAACGGTTCACGGCAGGAGACGCACCGGCGCAGCGCCTTGCAGGCCGTCGACGAGAAGCGGCTGAGCAGTTCGGTGTCGGTCGAGCCGCAGTGCGGGCAGCGGACCGAGAGGGTGAGGGGGACAGGACCGCCGGAGCTGCCGGGCCCGCCGGTGCTGTGCGGGCGCGGGGGTGCGATGCCGAACTCGGCGAGCTTGCGGCGGCCTTCGGCGCTGATGTCGTCCGTCGACCAGGCGGGAGAGAGCACGGTGCGGACCGATACCTCGGCCATCCCGCGCTCGTGCAGGACCTGCTCGATGTCGGCGGTCATGGTCTCTATGGCCGGGCAGCCGGTGTAGGTGGGGGTCAGCTCGACATCGACCTTGCCCGGTGCGCGGACATGGACGCCGCGGAGCACTCCGAGCTCGGCCAGGGAGAGCACGGGCAGCTCCGGGTCGGGCACCGACCCTGCGATGGCCAGGAGTTCCTTCTCCAGGGCGGTGGGCATCTCGGGTGCGGTCGGCGTGGTCACCATGACGCCCCCGGGTGGCTGCGGTGCAGATGCTGCATCTCGGCGAGCATCCGCCCGAAGGACTCGGTGTGCAGGCCCTCGCGGCCCGCGCCCGCCGTCCAGGCCCCTTCCTGGGGACCGGAGGGCACGGTCAGCGTCGCCTTCTCGATGACGGCGGTCACCGATGCCGTCCAACCATCGCGCAACGCTTCCCAGTTGACGCCGTCGGCGTCGCCGAGGCCCTCCACCGGCCGGAACATCTCCCCGGTGAACCGCCACAGCGCGTCGATCCCGCGCTGCATGCGCTCATGGCTCTCGGCCGTCCCGTCGCCGAGCCGCAGCGTCCACTGCCCGGCGTGGTCCTGGTGGTAGGCGACCTCCTTGACCGCCTTCGCCGCCAGCGGTGCGAACGCGCCGTCCCCGCTCGCCAACTGCCCGTACAGCAGGGATTGGTACGTGGAGAAGTAGAGCTGGCGGGCGATGGTGTGCGCGAAGTCGCCGTTCGGCTGCTCGACCAGCTGGACGTTGCGGAAGGCGCGCTCCTCGCGCAGATACGCCAGCTCGTCCTCGTCGCCGGCCATCGAGAGCAGGATGCGGGCCTGGCCGAGCAGGTCGAGGGCGATGTTCGCGAGGGCGACCTCTTCCTCCAGGACGGGCGCGTGGCCCGCCCACTCCCCGAGGCGGTGCGAGAGCACCAGCGCGTCGTCGCCCAGGGCGATGGCCGTGGCGGCGGTCGTGGAAACGGGCGCGGTCACAGGTGCTTCACCCCCTCCGGGATGTCGTAGAAGGTCGGGTGGCGGTAGGGCTTGTCGCCCGCGGGCTCGAAGAACGAGTCCTTCTCGTCGGGCGAGGAGGCCGTGATCTCCGTGGAGGGCACGACCCAGATCGAGACGCCTTCGCTGCGGCGCGTGTACAGATCGCGGGCGTTGCGCAGGGCCATCTCCGCGTCCGGCGCGTGCAGGCTGCCCGCGTGGGTGTGTGAGAGCCCACGGCGGGAGCGCACGAACACCTCCCACAGCGGCCAGTCGGTCGAGCTGCTCATGCCTTCGCCTCCCCGTGCTTGGCGGCGAACGCCGCCGCTGCCTCACGCACCCACGCGCCCTCGTCGTGAGCGCTCTTGCGCTGGGTGATCCGCTGTTCGTTACAGGGGCCGTTGCCCTTGAGGACCGCCCAGAACTCCGTCCAGTCGATCGGGCCGAAGTCGTGGTGCCCGCGCTCCTCGTTCCAGGACAGGTCCGGGTCGGGGAGGGTGAGGCCGAGGGATTCGGCCTGGGGGACGCAGATGTCCACGAAGCGCTGGCGCAGCTCGTCGTTCGAGTGGCGCTTGATCTTCCAGATCATCGACTGCTCCGAGTGCGACGACTCGTCGTCGGGCGGGCCGAACATCATCAGGGACGGCCACCACCAGCGGTTCACCGCGTCCTGGGCCATCGCGTGCTGGGCCTCGGTGCCGCGGCTGAGGGCGAGCAGTGATTCGTACCCCTGACGCTGGTGGAACGACTCCTCCTTGCAGATGCGCACCATCGCGCGGGCATAGGGGCCGTACGAACAGCGGCACAGGGGGACCTGGTTGGTGATCGCGGCGCCGTCCACCAGCCAGCCGATCGCGCCCACGTCGGCCCAGGTCAGGGTCGGGTAGTTGAAGATCGACGAGTACTTCTGGCGGCCCGAGTGCAGCTTGTCGAGCAGCTCGTCGCGGCCCGTGCCGAGTGTTTCCGCCGCGCTGTAGAGATACAGGCCGTGTCCGGCCTCGTCCTGCACCTTGGCCATCAGGATCGCCTTGCGCCGCAGGGACGGGGCGCGCGTGATCCAGTTGGCCTCCGGCTGCATGCCGATGATCTCGGAGTGGGCGTGCTGCGCTATCTGCCTGACCAGCGACGCGCGATAGGCGTCCGGCATCCAGTCGCGGGGCTCGATCCGCTCGTCGGCCGCCACCGCGGCGTCGAACGCGGACTCGTACGCCGCTGTGCTCGCGGCGTCCGTCCCGGTCACGCCCGGCTCGGACCGGGCCGTCTGGTGCTCGGCTGCTGTCGCCATCGCGGTCCCCCTCGACCTCTAGCTAGCTACCGACCGATCGTTCGGTTCGTTGAATTCAATGGTGCGGCTCAGCGCCATAAGGTGTCAACCCTGTGGATAACTTCACGGACGCTGTGCCTGGCGGGCAGGCCTGAGTACCGTTCCGGTGCGGAGCGGGCGGTAGTGAGCCGTGTGACGGGCGGACCAGCGGGCGCATCACGGTGCGGGATCGGGAATCGGGGCCAAATGGACGCGAACGACAACAGCGCGAGCGAGCCGTCGACCCCACCACCCTCCGGCGCCCCCTCCGGCGCCCCCTCCGGCGCCCCCTCCGGCGCCCCCTCCGGCACCGACGACGCCCCCGCCGTCCCCTCCGCGCCCCCCAGCGGGATCACCGCACCCCTCACCGGAATCGCCGCCCTCTCGCCGCGCTATCAGATCGCGGCCGTCCTCGCGCTGGTGATCGTCGCGGCCACGGTCTGTGTCCACGTCGCGATGCTCTTCCTGCACGTCGCCCCCGCGAACACGATGACCAAGCACCACGGCGAGGTCGTCGACGACTGGATCTACCCCGAGTTCGAGCAGAACTGGAAGCTCTTCGCGCCCAACCCGATGCAGCAGAACATCGCGGTGCAGGCCCGCGCCGAGATCCGCACGGAGGCGGGGACCACCCGGACCACCCGCTGGCACGATCTCTCCGCGCAGGACAGCGCCGCCATCGACGGCAATCTGCTGCCCAGCCACACCCAGCAGAACGAGCTGCGCAGGGCCTGGGACTTCTACGTCGGATCGCACGACGCGCAGAATCGTCCCAGCGGCCTGCGCGGTCAGCTCGCCGAGCGCTACCTCCACCGCATCGCGCTGCTGCGCGTCGACCGTGCCGAGCCCATCGGCAAGGGCGACGCCATCGAGCGCGTCCAGGTCCGCTCCAGGACCACCAACGTGCCGGCCCCGGAGTGGAGCGACGAGAAGGTCGCCGCCAAACCGGCGTTCCGCCTGCTTCCGTGGTCGTCCGTGATCTCCGAGGACATGCCGTTGGCCAAGGACCCGGAGGACGCCCGATGACCGGAGGACGCCCGATCAACCGCTTCGGCTCCCAGCTCGCCCACGGCATCGGCCACGTCAGCGGATCGGCGCTCGGCCCCTACCAGACCGCCGTGATCCGCATCGGCTTCGCCGCCACCTGGCTGTTCTTCCTGTTGCGCGAGTTCCCCCACCGAGCGGAGCTGTACGGTCCTGACGGTCCGTGGAACTGGGACATGGCCCAGCAGCTCATCGCCAACAACGAGGCCTTCACGGCCTTGATGTGGTCCGACAGCGACCTCTGGTTCGAGCTCGTCTACGCCGTCGCCGTCATCAGCAGCGCCCTGTTCCTGCTCGGCTGGCGCACCCGCACGATGTCCGTGCTCTTCATGATCGGCGTGCTCTCGCTGCAGAACCGCTCCATCTTCATGGGGGACGGCGGAGACAACGTCATCCATCTGATGGCGACCTACCTGGTCTTCACGCGCTGCGGCCAGGTCTGGTCCCTGGACGCCCGGCGCGCCGCACGCGCGCGTGCGGGGGCCGTGGAGGCGGGCGGCCCCGCGGAGCCCGTCGACCGGGTCGGGCCCGTGCTGTGGTGGGTCCTGGGCCTCGGCCTCTCCGTGGTGACGTTCTTGGGGCAGCTCAGCGGCGGCTGGCTGCTTGTCTTCTGGGGCCTGTGGCTGGTCCAGGGCCTGTGGTGGGCCGTCGGACGGCGCGCGCCCGGCGGCGAATCGCGGATGCTGCTCGACGTCGTCGCCAAGCTCGCGCACAACGCCGCCCTGCTCGTGATCATGGTCGAGGCGTGTCTGATCTACGCGACGGCGGGCTGGTACAAGATCCAGGGAAGCCGCTGGCAGGACGGCACGGCCGTCTACTACCCGCTGCAGCTCGACTCCTTCTCCCCCTGGCCCGCGCTCTCCGATCTGCTCGCATCGCACGGCCTCATGATCATGCTGGTGACCTATGGAACGGTCGCCGTGCAGGTGGCCTTCCCCTTCACCCTCTTCAACAGAAGGGTCAAGAACGTCCTGCTGGCCGCCATGATCTGCGAGCACGCGGTCATCGCGGTCATCCTCGGGCTGCCGTTCTTCTCGCTGGCCATGATCGCGGCCGACGCGGTGTTCCTTCCGACGTCGTTCCTGCGGCGCGTCGGCGGATGGGCGGCACGCGCGCGTGGAGCCGTCTCTTCCCGGGGCGGCACGGTGCCGGCGCAGCGCGTGGCGGATGCGGAAGCGGCCCCGGAAGCCGCTGAGCACGCGCGCGTAGGCTTCCCTTCATGACAGGGACGTACGCGGATGACGTGGCCGACTCGGGTGATGCGGTGCGCGCCTGGCGGGGCATCGCCGACACGTCCGTGCTGCTCGACGGCTTTCACGCCATCAAGCACGCGCTGCGCTTCGGGGCGCGGATTCCGGCGGCGCTGGCCGGCGACAGGGCCGCCGTCCTCGCCCTCGCCGACGAGCTCGCGCCGGATGTGCGTGACGCTCTCGACGCGCTCCTCGTGCAGGTTCCCGAAGAGAAGCTGCGGGATCTTGTGCCGCGCCTGCACCCGACGGGTGTGGCCGCGCTCGCGGTACGTCCCTCGCGGACGGCCAATCTGGAGGCCCTGGCACGGGTGCCGAGGACCGCTCCGGTCGTCGTCCTGGACGATCCGCGCAATCTGGGGAACGCGGGGGCGGTGATCCGGCTCGCCGCGGGATTCGGGGCGACCGGGGTCGTCACGACGGGCACGCTCGACCCCTGGCACCCCACGGTCGTGCGCGGTGGCGCGGGCCTGCACTTCGCGACGGCCGTCGAGCGGATGGACGTCTCCGAGCTGCCCCCGGGGCCGTTGTTCGCGCTCGACGCGGAGGGCGAGGACATCCGCGGTCTGAAGCTGCCGGATGACGCCGTGCTGGCCTTCGGGTCCGAGCGCAGTGGCCTGTCCGCGCAACTGCGGGCCCGCGCCGACCACTTGGTGTCCCTGCCGATGCGGCCTCAGGTCTCCAGCTACAACCTGGCGACCAGTGTGGGGATGACGCTCTTCCACTGGTCGGCGGGCAGGCCTCCGGGCGCGGAGGCCTGAACCCGCCGGGGAGCCTCAGGCGTCCCTGCGCACCTCCACCACGCGGAACCGGTTGGCCACGAACGCGCCGTCGCACAGGGCCGAGTTCGCCGCCGGGTTGCCGCCCGAGCCGTGGAAGTCCGAGAACGCCGCCGTCTGGTTCACATAGACGCCGCCCGTGAGGTTCAAGGAGAGCTGGGCGCACTCCTCGAGGCACGTCTCCTCCACGGCCTCCGACACCTCGTCCGACGTCGTGTACGCGCCGACCGTCATCGCGCCCTTGTCGCGCACCGTGCGGCGGAGCAGCTCCACCGCGTCCGTCGCCGAGTCGACCGCCACGGCGAAGGAGACGGGACCGAAGCACTCGCTCAAGTAGGCCGCTTCGGCGTCCGGCTTCGCGCCGTCCAGCTTCACGATCACCGGGGTGCGGACCACGGCGTCCGGGAACTCCGGGTTGGCGATCTCCCGTGAGGGGAGGGCGACTTCACCGATTCCGGCGGCCGCATCCAGGCGCGCCTTCACATCGGGGTTGACCAGGGCTCCGAGGATGCCGTTCGCCCGGGCGTCGTCTCCAAGGAGGCCGTTGACCGATGCGGCGAGGTCGGACACCACGTCGTCGTACGACTTGGTGCCGGCGTCCGTGGCGATGCCGTCGCGCGGGATGAGGAGGTTCTGCGGGGTCGTGCACATCTGGCCGCTGTACAGCGACAGGGAGAAGGCCAGGTTGGCCAGCATTCCCTTGTAGTTGTCCGTCGACTCGACGACGACCGTGTTGACGCCGGCCTTTTCCGTGTAGACCTGCGCCTGGCGTGCGTTGGTCTCCAGCCAGTCGCCGAAGGCCGTCGATCCCGTGTAGTCGATGATCTTGATCTCGGGGCGGACGGCGAGGGTCTTGGCGATGCCTTCACCGGAGCGCTCGACGGCCAGGCACACCAGGTTCGGGTCGAAGCCCGCGTCGGCGAGGACCTCGCGGGCGATGCGGACGGTGAGGGCCAGCGGGAGGACCGCGCGGGGGTGGGGCTTGACCAGCACGGGGTTGCCGGTGGCCAGGGAGGCGAAGAGGCCTGGGTAGCCGTTCCACGTCGGGAACGTGTTGCAGCCGATCAGGAGCGCGATGCCGCGGCCCACGGGCGTGAAGCGCTTGTCCAGAGCGATCGGGTCGCGCTTGCCCTGGGGCTTGGACCACTCGGCGGCGTCAGGGGTGCGCGCCTGCTCCACGTACGCGTACGCCACCGCTTCCAGGCCGCGGTCCTGGGCGTGCGGGCCGCCCGCCTGGAACGCCATCATGAAGGCCTGGCCGCTGGTGTGCATGACCGCGTGCGCCAGCTCGTGCGTGCGCGCGCTGATGCGCTTGAGGATCTCCAGACAGACCATCGCGCGCACTTCCGCGCCCGCGTCGCGCCAGGCCCGCATTCCGGCCCGCATCGCAGGCAGCAGCGTGTCGATGTCCGGGTGGGGGTACGTGATGCCCAACTCAGGGCCGTACGGCGAGACTTCCGCGCCCACCCAGTCGTCCGTGCCCGGCTGGTCGAGGTCGAAGCGGGCGCCCAGGAGGGCGTCGAAGGCGGTCTTGCCCTCCGGCAGGCTCAGGCTGCCGTTCTCTCCATAGGCCTTGGGGTGCTCGGGGTGCGGCGACCAGTACGCGCGCGTGCGGATCGTCTCCAGCGCCTGGTCAAGGGTGGGCCGGTGGGTGGCGATCAGCTGGTGCGCGGTGAGTTCGGCGGCCATGTCGGACCAACTCCTCGTCGTGCCGGCTCTTCGTCGAGCCGACGGGCCGGGCAGGGCAGTGGGCAGGAACAGACGGACAGAGCTAGAGTAACCGAACGATCGGTCGGGACAAGGGGGTCCGCCGAACCTGTGGACAAGTTCTCGCCGGGCACCCCGCACCCTCCGGCGGACACCTCGTGCGGGAGGATCGCGAGCATGACAGCACTCGAGCTCAGCAGCCCCGTTGCCGTCGTCGGCACCGGCACCATGGGGCAGGGCATCGCCCAGGTGGCCCTGCTCGCGGGCCACCCCGTGCGGCTGTACGACGCCGTGCCGGGCCAGGCGCAGAAGGCGGCCGGAGCGATCGCGGCCCGCCTGGACAGGCTGGTCGAGAAGGGCAGGCTGACGGCCGACGACCGCGCCGCCGCGGGAGAGCGCCTGGCGCCCGTCGAGAGCCTCGCCGGGCTTGCCGGGTGCGGGCTCGTCATCGAGGCGATCCTGGAGCAACTGGACGTCAAACAGCGTCTCTTCGAAGAACTCGAAGGGATTGTCACCGAGGACTGTCTCCTCGCCACCAACACGTCATCCCTGTCCGTAACCGCCATCGCGGGCACCCTCGACAAGCCCGGCCGCTTCGTGGGCCTGCACTTCTTCAACCCCGCGCCCCTGCTCCCGCTCGTCGAGGTGGTCAGCGGCTTCGCGACCGAAGAAACGGCGGCCACGCGCGCGTACGAGACGGCGAAGGCCTGGGGCAAGACCCCGGTGCGCAGCGCGGACACCCCCGGCTTCATCGTCAACCGCATCGCGCGCCCCTTCTACGCCGAGGCACTGCGCCTCTACGAGGAGCGGGTCGCCGACCCGGCCACGATCGACGCCGTCCTGCGCGAATGCGGCGGCTTCAAGATGGGCCCCTTCGAGCTCACCGACCTCATCGGCCAGGACGTGAACGAGGCGGTCACCCGCTCCGTGTGGGAGTCCTTCTTCCAGGACCCCAAGTTCACGCCCTCGCTCGCCCAGCGCAGGCTCGTCGAATCGCGCCGCCTGGGCCGCAAGTCCGGACAGGGCTGGTACGCGTACGGGGACGACGCCGTACCTGCGGAGCCGCACACCGCGGCGCCGGCGAAGGCCCCCGAGTCCGTCGTCCTCCACGGCGATCTCTTCCCGGCTGACGCGCTCGTCGACCTGATCAGGAAGGCGGGCATCCGGGTGGGCCGCGGGAAGGGCGTCCCGAGCTACCCGGGCTTCATCGAGCTCCCCAGCGGCGTGCACCTCGCCCTGGCCGACGGAGCCGCGGCCGACGCGGCGGCGGAGCCCACGATCGACTTCGACCTCGCGCTGGACTACCGGGCCGCGACCCGGATCGCCATCGCCCCGTCGAGCAGGGTGGACGAACAAGCCCTGAAGGAGGCGATCGGCCTCTTCCAGGCGCTCGGCAAGAAGGTCAGCGTCATCGGGCACACGCCGGGGATGATCGTGGCCCGCACGGTGTGGATGCTCGTCGACTTCGCGCTGGACGCCGTGGGCCGTGAAGTGGCGAGCGCCGAGGACATCGACACCGCGATGCGGCTGGGCGTCAACTACCCGCTCGGCCCGCTCGAATGGGGCCGCCGCCTCACCGCGTACCGGGTGGCCGAGTCGCTCGACGTCCTGAACGACGCGTACCCGACGGGGCGTTACGCACCGTCCCAGGCCCTGCGGCGTCAGGCCGTGCGAGAGGAATACTCATGACCACCGCACGGCGGGACACGTACACCCCGGAGACGCTGCTCGGCGTGGCCGTCCGGGTCTTCAACGAACGTGGCTACGACGGCACATCCATGGAGCACCTCTCCAAGGCGGCCGGCATCTCCAAGTCCTCGATCTACCACCATGTGTCGGGCAAGGAGGAGCTCCTGCGCCGCGCGGTGAGCCGGGCGCTCGACGGGCTCTTCGGGATCCTCGGCGAGGAGCACGCGCGCGTGGGCAGCGCCGTCCAGCGCCTGGAGTACGTCACGCGCCGCACCGTCGAGGTGCTCGTGGCCGAACTGCCCTATGTGACGCTGCTCCTTCGGGTGCGCGGCAACACGGACACCGAGCGGTGGGCCATGGAGCGGCGCAGGGAGTTCGACCAGCAGGTCGCCGAACTGCTCAAGGAGGCCGTCGCGGACGGCGATCTGCGCTCGGACGTCGAGCTGCGCCTCGCCACCCGGCTGCTCTTCGGCATGATCAACTCCATCGTGGAGTGGTACCGCCCGGACGCCCGTGGCGCCTCGTCAGGGGAGCAGGTCGCCGACGCCGTCGTCCAGCTGGCCTTCGCGGGGCTGCGCAGCGCCTGACGGCTCAGCTCTCCGGCTCCAGGTCGTCCTCCTCGAAGACCAGCAACGTACGCGTGCTGAGCACTTCGGGGATGGACTGCAGCCGGGTGAGCACCAGCTCGCGCAGCGCGCGGTTGTCCGGCGTGTGCACCAGGAGCAGTACGTCGAAGTCGCCGCTGACCAGCGCGATGTGGGAGGCGCCGGGCAGCGTGCGCAGATGCTCGCGCACCGTGCGCCAGGTGTTCTGGACGATCTTGAGCGTGATGTACGCGGACGCCCCCTGACCTGCCCGTTCATGGTTGATCCTGGCGCCGAAGCCGCGGATCACGCCGTCGTCGATGAGGCGGTTGATCCGCGCGTACGCGTTGGCGCGTGACACATGGACGCGCTCGGCCACGGAACGTATCGACGCGCGACCGTCCGTGTGCAGGATGTGCAGAATGTCCCGGTCGATGGCGTCCAGCGGGCGCGGCAGGCCTTGCTGGCGCTCGGGCGACCGCTCGCCGAGCCGTTCTTCCGGCTGCTCGCCCGACCGCTCTTCCGCACGATCGCCGTCGTGCCCGTCGGCCATTCGTTCAGATGCCATGTCCCCCCGCCTCCCTACCATGGACGTACTGCATCCATCCCAGGCTGTGGAGAACCGTTTGTCCACAGCCTGGAGGTGCCTGTAGCCAAAATGTGCCGACGACCGAACAATCGGTAGGTGAGGCGCCTCACATTGCCGCGCCTCTTTGCCGCTCCCAAGAGGAGATCGCTTCCACATGGAGGTGCCGACATGACGGTCATGGAGCAGCGGGGCGTCTACCGGCCCACCCCGCCACCCGCATGGCAGCTCAGGACCGATCCCGCGCCGCTGCTGCCCGACGCGGAGCCGTACCGCGTCCTTGGCACGGAAGCCGCGGGCAAGGCCGACGGGGAGCTGCTGCGCCGCCTGTACGCGGAGCTGGTGCGCGGCCGCCGGTACAACGCGCAGGCGACGGCCCTCACGAAGCAGGGCAGGCTCGCCGTCTACCCCTCGAGCACCGGCCAGGAGGCCTGCGAGGTGGCCGCCGCGCTGGCCCTGGAGGAGCGGGACTGGCTCTTTCCCAGTTACCGGGACACGCTCGCCGCGGTCGCCCGTGGCCTCGACCCCGTGCAGGCGCTGACCCTGCTGCGGGGCGACTGGCACACCGGGTACGACCCCCGGGAGCACCGCATAGCTCCCCTGAGCACCCCCCTTGCGACCCAGCTCCCGCACGCCGTGGGCCTCGCGCACGCCGCTCGCCTCAAGGGCGACGACGTGGTCGCGCTGGCCATGGTCGGCGACGGCGGCACCAGCGAGGGCGACTTCCACGAGGCGCTGAACTTCGCCGCCGTATGGCAGGCACCCGTCGTCTTCCTGGTGCAGAACAACGGCTTCGCGATCTCCGTGCCGCTCGACAAGCAGACGGCGGCCCCGTCCCTGGCCCACAAGGCCGTCGGGTACGGCATGCCGGGACGCCTGGTGGACGGCAACGACGCGGCGGCGGTGCACGAGGTGCTCGCCGATGCGGTGTCCCGCGCGCGTGAGGGTGGCGGCCCCACCCTCGTCGAAGCGGTGACGTACCGCATGGAAGCCCATACGAACGCCGACGACGCCACGCGCTACCGGGGCGACGCCGAGGTCGAGGCCTGGCGTGACCACGACCCGATTCTGCTCCTGGAGCGGGAGTTGGCCGAGCGAGGACTGCTCGACGAGGACGGGAAGCGGGTGGCTCGCGATGCCGCCGAGGTCATGGCGGCCGATCTGCGCGAGCGCATGAACCAGGACCCCGAGCTCGACCCCATGGACCTCTTCACGCACGTGTACGCCGAGCAGACCACCCAACTGCGGGAACAGGCCGCCCAGTTGCGGGCCGAGATCGAAGCATCCGAAGAAGACGACGCGGTCGGCGCGGATGGCGAGGAGAACGCGCGATGAGCACGCTCGCGGCCGAACGGGCCGCCAAGAAGGCCGCAAAACCGGCCACCATGGCGCAGGCGCTGGGCCGCGCGCTGCGTGACTCGATGGCCGAGGATCCGACCGTGCACGTCCTCGGAGAGGACGTCGGGGCGCTCGGCGGGGTCTTCCGGATCACCGACGGACTCACCAAGGAGTTCGGCGAGGACCGCTGTACGGACACACCGCTCGCCGAGGCCGGGATCCTGGGGACGGCCGTCGGTATGGCGATGTACGGTCTTCGGCCCGTCGTCGAGATGCAGTTCGACGCCTTCGCCTACCCCGCCTTCGAGCAGCTCATCTCGCACGTGGCGCGGATGCGGAACCGCACGCGGGGCGCGATGCCGCTGCCCATCACGGTGCGCGTGCCCTACGGAGGTGGCATCGGGGGCGTCGAGCACCACAGTGACTCCTCCGAGGCGTACTACATGGCGACTCCGGGGCTCCATGTCGTCACGCCCGCCACGGTCGCCGACGCCTATGGACTGCTCAGGGCGTCCATCGCCTCCGACGACCCGGTCGTCTTCCTTGAGCCGAAGCGCCTCTACTGGTCCAAGGCCGACTGGAACCCGGACGCGCCGCAGACCGTGGAGCCCATAGGCCGCGCGGTGGTGCGGCGCACCGGACGCAGCGCCACGCTTCTCACGTACGGCCCTTCCGTGCCCGTCTGCATGGAGGCGGCCGAGGCGGCCGTCGCCGAGGGCTGGGACCTCGAAGTGGTCGACCTGCGCTCCCTTGTGCCGTTCGACGACGAGACGGTGTGCGCTTCGGTGCGGCGGACGGGGCGCGCGGTCGTCGTGCACGAGTCGGGCGGCTTCGGCGGACCCGGCGGGGAGATCGCCGCTCGCGTCACGGAGCGGTGCTTCCACCATCTGGAGGCGCCGGTGCTGCGCGTCGCGGGATTCGACATCCCCTATCCGCCGCCGATGCTCGAGAAGCACCACCTGCCGGGCGTGGACCGGATCCTGGACGCGGTCGCGCGGCTGCAGTGGGAGGCGGAGAGCTGATGGCGCAGGTGCTCGAATTCAAGCTGCCCGACCTGGGGGAAGGGCTGACCGAGGCCGAGATCGTCCGCTGGCTCGTCCAGGTCGGCGACGTCGTCGCGGTCGACCAGGCGGTCGTCGAGGTCGAGACGGCCAAGGCGATGGTGGAGGTGCCCTGCCCCTACGGGGGCGTGGTGACCGCCCGGTTCGGCGAGGAGGGGGCCGAACTGCCGGTGGGCGCACCACTGTTGACGGTCGCCGTGGGCGCACCGACCGGGAGCCACGCTCCGGAGGAGCCCGCGGAGCGGGCCCTGCAGGCGGCTGCCGCCGAGGAGTCGTCGGGGAACGTCCTGGTGGGGTACGGCACGACGGCGGCGCCGGCTCGGCGTCGGCGGGTGCGGTCCGACCCGCGGGAGAAGGCGGTGCAGGCGGTGGTGCAGGCTCCCGCGCCGGAGCCCGTCGCGCCGGCCGATGCCGGGGTGCGGGATACGCGCCCGCGGGTGGACGGTCCTGTTCCGGTGATCTCGCCTCTCGTGCGGAAGCTGGCGCGTGAGAACGACGTCGACCTGCGCGGACTGCCGGGTTCCGGACCCGACGGGCTGATCACGCGGGCCGACGTGGAGGGTGCCATCGCGGCGGAGCGTGCGATCACGCACGGGGCGGAGCTCACCGAGGGACAGGTGAGCGACGAGGTGCGCGAGGCCGTGACGCAACGGGTCACGGCGCGCAAGGCCGCCGTGCGCGAGGACGACGAGCTCATCCGTGCGGGCCGTGCCGAGTCGCGCCGTCTGGTGGAGGCGGGCGGCGAGCCCGTGCACGCGGGACTGGCGTCCCGGCATCCGCTGACCGGCATCCGTGGTCTCGTGGCCGACAAGATGTCCCGCAGCAGGCGCGAGATACCGGAGGCCACCTGCTGGGTCGACGCCGACGCGACGGAACTGCTCGCGGCGCGCGCCGCGATGAACGCCTCCGTGAAGGAGGGCGACGGCCGCAAGATCTCGCTGCTCGCCCTGTTCGCCCGCATCAGCGTGGCCGCGCTGGCCCGCTATCCGATGCTCAACTCCACGGTGGACATGGAGGCGCGCGAGGTGATCCGGCTCGCCGACGTCCACCTCGGTTTCGCCGCGCAGACCGACCGCGGGCTCGTCGTCCCCGTGGTGCGGCACGCCCACACGCGGACCACGGATTCCGTCAACGCGGAGCTGATCCGGCTGACGGAGGCCGCGCGCGACGGGAAGCTGACGCCCGGGGAACTGACGGGCGGCACCTTCACGTTGAACAACTACGGGGTGTTCGGGGTCGACGGCTCCACGCCGATCATCAATCACCCCGAGGCGGCCATGCTGGGCGTGGGCCGGATCGTGCCCAAGCCATGGGTGCACCAAGGGGAGTTGGCGGTGCGGCATGTCGTGCAGCTCTCGCTCACCTTCGACCACCGGGTGTGCGACGGCGGCACGGCCGGCGGGTTCCTGCGGTTCGTGGCGGACTGCGTGGAGCAGCCCGCGGTGTTGCTGCGAGGGGTGTGAGGGGCGCAGGGGCAGTGGTGTGAGCCCTGGTGCGGTGGTGTGAGTCCCCGTACAGAGGGGTGGCATTGATCCTTCGTGCGCCCATACTCGGGGGATGACCGCGCAAAGGGCTCCAGAGGGCGCCGCATCCGCCCCGTACGACGCCGTGGTGCTGGCGGGCGGCGGCGCCAGACGGCTCGGCGGGGCGGACAAGCCGGGCGTCCGGGTCGGCGGCCGGGCGTTGCTCGACCGGGTGCTCGGCGCGTGTGCCGACGCGGGGGTCACCGTCGTCGTCGCGGGGCCACGTCCGACCGCGCGCCCGGTGGTGTGGGCGCGCGAGGAGCCCGCCGGAGCGGGGCCGCTCGCCGCGCTCGACGCGGGGCTGCGGCGTGCGGCGGCGGAGCGGGTGGTGGTGCTCTCCGCCGATCTGCCGTTCCTGGGGGAGCGAACCGTGCGGCGGCTTGTCGCCGCGCTCGGCGAAGATTCCGTGGCGGGCGGCGCGGTGGACGGTG
The DNA here is from genome assembly GCF_042740015.1 of Streptomyces sp. NPDC059037. NCBI lineage: Bacteria > Bacillati > Actinomycetota > Actinomycetes > Kitasatosporales > Streptomycetaceae > Streptomyces > Streptomyces sp. NPDC059037. The sequence goes on along the minus strand of NZ_JBHYIG010000059.1, from coordinate 5,897 downwards.
CGGTGCTCACCGATCCCGGTGGCCGGGACCAGCCGCTGGTCGCGGCCTACCGAAGTGCCGCGCTGCGGCGGGAGATCGACGCGCTCGCGGACGAGCACGGTGGGCTGACGGGGCTTCCGCTGCGGCGGCTCACCGCGCGGCTCGCGCTGACACGGGTCGCCGATCCCGTAGCGTCCTTCGACTGCGACACCTGGGACGACATCGCCGCCGCCAGGGCGCGTATCAGGGAGCATGGGCACGTGTTGGATGAATGGATTTCCGCAGTCAAGGACGAACTGGGCATCGAGCTCGACGTCGACACCGGCATCCTGCTCGACCTTGCCCGCGACGCGGCGCACGGCGTGGCCAGGCCGGCCGCCCCGCTGACCACGTTCCTCGTGGGGTACGCGGCCGCCGCGGGCGGGGCGGGAGCCGGGCCCGAAGCGGTGGCTGACGCGGCCCGCAAGGCGGCGGCGCTGGCCGCGCGGTGGGCGGAGGAGGCCGCCGACGGCGGTGCCGAGCCCAAGCCGGGCGCCGGTTCCGCGGAGCCGGACGCCGGGGCCGCCACCCGGCCGGACGCCGGATGAGCGGGCAGCCCCTGCCGGACGCCGAGCTCGACGAGGCTCTCGCCCTGGTGAACGACGACTATGTACGCCGCGGACAAGGCGCCTCCGGGGGTCACGGCGTCCCGGGTGCGCCGACCGCCCCGGACGAGCGGGCACCGGGCGGCGCGCAGCCGGGCGAGGGCAACGCTCCGGCCGACGGGGGCACCCCGAGCACGCCGGGCGCTTCTGGCGGGGACAACACCTCGGCTGAGCACGGGGCCTCCGGCGGGCAAGACGCCCCTAGCGGGCACAGCGCTCCCAGCAGGGAAGGCGCACCGAGTCAGCAGGCGCCCCAGGGTGAACAGCTGGGCGGCAGCGGCGCCTCGTCCGACCGTGGCACGCCGAGCACGCCGAGCACGCCGAGCACGCCGCGCACCTCGCACTCGCCCGGCGCCCCCAGCGGGCACAGCGCCCCAAGTCAGCAGGCGCCCCAGGGTGAACAGCCGGGCGACAGTGGCGCCTCGGCCGACCGTGGCACGCCGAGCACCTCGCGCACCTCGCGCACCTCGCGCACCCCGAACTCACCGGACACCCCCAGCGGGCACAGCACCCCCAGCCAACACAGCGCCCCGGCCAAGGACGCCACCGCCGCCCAGCCCAGCACCCCCGCCAAGGACGCCGCCTCCGCCCAACACACCGCCCCCAAGCGCACCCCCAACCACGCCCCCAAGCACCACAACATCACCCCCTGGCCCGCCGCCCGTGCCATTGCCGCGCGTGCTCCCCGGCCCGTTCCCTCCGGCGCCGTGCCCGCGTCCGTGCCCCTGGAGCAGGCGCTCGGGCTCGTGCTTGCGTCGGCCCTTGTCGCGCTCACCGATCTGCCCTCCTTCGACACCTCGGCCATGGACGGCTGGGTCGTCGCGGGGCCGGGGCCCTGGGGCGTTCTCGACGAGGGGATTCTGGCCGGGCAGGAGGGGACCGTGTCGCTCGCCGACGGGGACGCGGTGCCGATCGCGACCGGGGCCCGGATCCCGAGGGAAGCCACGGCTGTCATCCGCCGCGAGCACGGACTCATCGACGACAAGGGGCGGCTGCACCCGCAGCGTGACGTCACGCACGGGCAGGACATCCGGCCGCGCGGCCAGGAGTGCCGCTCCGGCGATCAACTCCTGCCGCCCGGTGCCCTGGTGACCCCGGCGGTCCTTGGCCTCGCCGCTGCCGCCGGGTACGACCGGCTGCCGGTGGTCCCCCGCCCCCGTGCCGAAGTCCTCATCCTGGGCGATGAGTTGCTGACCGAGGGACTCCCCCACGACGGTCTGATCCGGGATGCGCTCGGGCCCATGCTGCCGCCCTGGCTGCGCTCGCTCGGCGTCGACGTCATCGGCGTACGGCGGCTCGGTGACGATGCCGAGGCGCTGCGTCAGGCCATCACCACCTCCGCCGCCGATCTGATCGTCACCACCGGCGGGACCGCCGCCGGGCCGGTCGATCATGTCCACCCGATCCTGAGCCGTATCGACGCCGAGCTCCTCGTGGACGGCGTCGCGGTGCGCCCGGGGCATCCCATGCTGCTCGCACGGATCCGCCCCGACCAGCACCTCGTCGGGCTGCCGGGCAATCCGCTCGCCGCCGTCTCGGGGCTGCTGACCCTGGCCGAGCCCCTGCTGCGCACGCTCTCGGGGCGCCCCGTGCCGGTGCCGTACACGGCTGTCGTACGCGAGGACGTGCACGGGCATCCGCACGACACCCGGCTCGTCCCCGTCACGCTCCGCGGCGACGACGCGCTGCCCTTGCACTACAACGGGCCCGCGATGCTGCGCGGCGTCGCGGTGGCCGAGGGGCTCGCCGTGGTCCCGCCCGGCGGCGCGCGCAAGGGCCAGGAGCTGCAGATTCTCGACCTGCCCTGGGCTGTGCCCGAAGGTGGCGGCTACGCGACCGAGGTGTGTTTCACGTGAAACTTCACGGCCAGGACGCGATCGCCCGCAACCCCGACGAACATCTGGTGACCCACCGGATCAAGCTGCCGCGACGGGTCGTCGAACGACCTCTGCGGCAGGTCGGCAAGCGGCTGCTCATGGCGCTCGGGGTGCTCGCCCTGACGACCTTCATCGTCTGGATCGACCGCGGCGGCTACCACGACAACTCGGACGACGGGCTCGACTTCCTCGACGCCGCCTACTACTCCACCGTCACGCTCTCCACCACGGGCTACGGCGACATCGTCCCGTACAGCGACAGCGCGCGGCTCTGCAACATCCTGCTGATCACGCCGCTGCGTGTGCTCTTTCTGATCATCCTGGTCGGGACCACACTTGAAGTACTCACGGAACGTACGCGCGAGGAATGGCGTCTGAACCGTTGGAGGTCCAACTTGCGTGAACACACCGTCGTCGTCGGCTTCGGTACCAAGGGCCGTTCCGCGATCCAGACCGTCCGTGCGACCGGTCTGAAGGCGGAGCAGATCGTGGTGGTCGACCCGAGCGCGAAGGTCGTCGACGCCGCCACCGCCGAGGGGTACGCGGGTGTCGTCGGCGATGCGACGCGCAGCGATGTGCTGCTCCGTGCCGAGGTGCAGCGGGCCCGGCAGATCATCATCGCGACGCAGCGCGACGACACCGCCGTCCTGGTCGCCCTCACCGCCCGGCAGATGAACCGCGGGGCGAAGATCGTGGCCGCGGTGCGCGAGGAGGAGAACGCACCGCTGCTGCGGCAGTCCGGCGCCGACGCGGTGATCACCAGCGCGAGCGCGGCGGGGCGGCTGCTCGGGCTCTCCTGCCTCAGCCCCAGCGCCGGCATGGTCATGGAGGATCTGATCCAGCAGGGCAGCGGCCTCGACCTCGTCGAGCGGCCGGTCATAAAGGCCGAGGTGGGCCTGGGCGTCCGGGAGACAGAGGATCTGGTCGTGAGTGTGGTGCGGGGGCACCGGGTGCTCGGGTACGACGATCCCGCCGTCGGGAAGCTGCAGTTGATGGACCGTCTCATCACCATCGTGCGGGCCTCGCCGCAGGCCACGGTGACGCCTGACGCGCGCCCGTCTCCGCCGGGCGGAGGGATCCGCGCCTAGCCGAACCGGCCGGATTCGCCGGGGAGTAGCCTCGCCCGCATGCATGCGATCACGATCCCCGAAGCCGGTGGGCCCGAAGCGCTCGTGTGGGCCGAGGTCCCCGATCCCGTACCTGGTGAGGGCGAGGTTCTCGTCGAGGTCGCGGCCAGTGCCGTGAACCGCGCCGACCTGCTCCAGCGCCAGGGCTTCTACAACCCGCCGCCCGGCTCGTCCCCGTACCCGGGGCTGGAATGCTCGGGCCGCGTCAAGGCGATTGGCACCGGCGTCTCCGGCTGGGAGATCGGCGACGAGGTCTGCGCGCTGCTCGCGGGCGGTGGCTACGCCGAGCAGGTCGTCGTCCCCGTGGGCCAGTTGCTGCCGGTGCCGGAGGGCATCGACCTCGTCACGGCGGCCGCGCTGCCCGAGGTGACCTCGACCGTCTGGTCGAACGTCTTCATGATCTCCCACCTGCGGCCCGGCGAGACGTTCCTCGTGCACGGCGGCTCCAGCGGCATCGGCACCATGGCGATCCAGCTGGCGAAGGCCGTCGGCGCCAAGGTGGCGGTCACCGCGGGCAGCAAGGAGAAGCTGGACTTCTGCCGGGAACTCGGCGCGGACATCCTCGTCAACTACCGCGAGCAGGACTTCGTCGAGGAGATCAAGAACGCCACGGACGGTGCGGGCGCCGACGTCATCCTCGACAACATGGGCGCCAAGTACCTGGACCGCAACGTCCAGACCCTCGCGACCAGCGGGCGCCTCGCGATCATCGGCATGCAGGGCGGCATCAAGGGCGAGCTGAACATCGCCACGCTCCTGGGCAAGCGGGCCGCCATTACGGCGACGACGCTGCGGGCACGTCCCTTGGAGGAGAAGGCCGCCATCGTCGCGGCGGTGCGGGAGCATGTGTGGCCGCTGATCGGTGCGGGGCATGTGCGTCCGGTTGTCGACCGGACGGTGCCGATGCCTGACGCGGCGGCGGCGCATCGGGTGCTGGAGGAGAGCGCGCACATTGGGAAGGTGCTGCTCGTTCGCTGAGGGGTCGGTGCCACCTTTTTCTGCGGGCCGATTGTGGCTGGTCGCGCAGTTCCCCGCGCCCCTGACGGGGCCCGTTACCCGGGCCCGCCGAGATGCCGGACCCCTCCCGCTATGTGACGCTTGATCCAGCTTCAGTGATCTCTCTCGATCTTGGCGATCCGGTAGCGGGAGGGGGTCAGCGCGGTGACTCCACGACTCAGGCCGTTGGTGGTTTCGGCGGTATTCCTGACCGCCACCGTTCTCCCCTCCGCGTATGCCTCGTCCGTCTCGTACGCCGTCGAGCCCTCCCCCAGCGAGACCTTCGCCGGGAGTGTCCCCGGCGAAGGCAGGGCCAGGCCGGGACGCGTGGAGCCGTCGGCCCCGCCCCCTTCGGTGTCCGTACCGGCCCACCCGCCGCAGCCGAAGCCGCGGCCGTCCCTGGCGCAGCAGCCCGCCACCAAGACCACCGCCTCCGACGCCACCCGGAAGACCGCCGCTGAGCCCGTCGTCCCCGGCCTCAGCGTCCTGCCGCTCGGCAGCGGCCTCGTCCTGATCGGCCTCGGCCTGGGGTTCTTCGCCGTGCGGCTGCGCGGCGGCTGACACGGCCGACGGCTTCGTACACGGTGGATCACCGGCTTATGGGGGCACCACCGATGTGTGATGTACGGGTGCGAGAGAATGGCGGCATGGAGATGCCGAGGAACGAACGGTCGCCGGAGAGCCCCCAAGTCCTGGTTGTCGGACAGGACGGAATGGCGCTCGGCGGCGGCGGAGACGACGACTCCCACGAGGTCCCGGTGACGGAGATGGTCGAACAGCCGGCCAAGGTCATGCGCATCGGCAGCATGATCAAGCAGCTGCTCGAGGAGGTGCGGGCGGCTCCTCTGGACGAGGCGAGCCGGGTTCGGCTCAAGGAGATCCACGCAAGTTCGGTCAAGGAGCTCGAGGACGGTCTCGCCCCCGAGCTCGTCGAAGAGCTGGAGCGGCTCTCTCTTCCGTTCACGGAGGAGACGACGCCGAGCGACGCCGAGCTGCGGATTGCTCAAGCCCAGCTGGTGGGCTGGCTCGAAGGGCTCTTCCACGGGATCCAGACGACCCTGTTCGCGCAGCAGATGGCGGCGCGGGCGCAGCTGGAGCAGATGCGGCGCGCGTTGCCGCCCGGCATGGGCGGTGGCGAGGAGGACGAGGACGGCGGCATCGCGGGGCGCTCCGGAGGGCCTTACCTCTAGGGCGTCCAGAGCCTCCGGAACCTCTGGAGCCTCCAGACGGTCGCCAGACACCGAACAACGCGGAGGGCCCGGTCACGAGGTGAC
>NZ_JBHYIG010000058.1:0-37053 GCF_042740015.1 Streptomyces sp. NPDC059037 | reverse complement strand
TGTTCCTCGGCCAGCTTCAGAAAGCGCGGGAAGAGACCGTTGCCGACCTCGCCCGCACCGTCCCACGAGAAGACCACGAACTGCGGGGGCGTCTGACCGGGCTCCAGCGGAACGGGCTTGGCGGGCTGCCGGGGCTGCTGCCCCGTAAAGGCCGTCGAACCATCCCCGATCGGCTTTGCCGATTGCTTGTCGCCGCCGCCGTTCCCGCCCTTGGCAGGACCTGCCGAATGACTGTCACTGCTGCCGCCGCCCGTGCCACAGCCCGCAAGTCCCAAAGCGGCCGCGGCACCGGCCCCGAGGCCCAGCATTCCCCTGCGACTGATGTCGCGCATTCCATCCCCTGTTCGTCGCGCCCTCGCCCCGCCCATGCAGGTCACGCAGGACGGACGCCTCGTTAGAGGGCACGAAGAACAGAGGGGTTCCGGTAACTAGGCATATATTTGGTGCCTTTTACCAAGAACGGACATACAGTCGCCAGCCGATTACCCGGCGTGGGCGCGCCCCGTTAGGGGCGCGAGGAACTGCGCGACAAGCCACAACGACGCCGCAGGTGAAATACGACACGTCACGGCAATTCCAGCGGAGCGCTCACGCTCCGAACGCCTTGTCCTTACCCTTCACCGGTTTGGCCCCTGCCAGGAGATGCGCGGGGACAAGATCCCGCGCAGGCTCCGTGTACCCCACCGACACGATCTTGTCGCCGCGGTACGTGAACGTCGTCAGCGAGGCCAGCGTGCACTGCCGCTTGCGCGGGTCGTGCCAGAGCCGCCGCTTCTCCACGAAGCTGCGCACGATCCAGATCGGCAGCTGGTGGCTGACGCACACCGCCTCGTGCCCGCGGGCCGCGTCCTTCGCCGCGTCGAGCGCGCCCATCATCCGCACGACCTGCTCGACGTACGGCTCGCCCCAGGACGGCTTGAAGGGGTTGACCAGGTGCTTCCAGTTCTCCGGCTTCTTCAGCGCGCCGTCGCCGACGCCGAAGGTCTTGCCCTGGAAGACATTGCCCGCCTCGATGAGCCGGCCGTCCGTCGCGAGGTCGAGGCCGTGCACCTTGGCGATCGGCGTGGCCGTCTCCTGCGCGCGGTCCAGCGGAGAGGCGACGACATGCGTGATGTCGCGGGACGCGAGGTGCTCGGCGACCCGGTCGGCCATCTGCCGGCCGAGCTCGGAGAGGTGGTAGTCGGGAAGGCGTCCGTAGAGGATCCCCTCCGGGTTGTGCACCTCGCCGTGGCGCATCACGTGGACGACGGTGAGCTCGTCGCCCGCTGCCGTACCGCTCATGCGGTGACCTCCGTAGCTTCCGCGGCCGCGCGCGCGGCACCCGGCAGGGCGGCGGCGATCCGCTCGATCGCCCGCTCGTCGTGGGCGGTGGACACAAACCAGGACTCGAACGCCGACGGCGGCAGATACACGCCCTGCGACAGCATCGAGTGGAAGAAGGCGGTGAAGCGGAACGACTCCTGCGCCTTCGCGTCGTCGTAGTTCCGCACTTCACGCTCGGTGAAGAAGACGGAGAACATGTTGGAGGCGTTCTGCAGCCGGTGCGCGACGCCCTCCTTGGTGAGCGCCTCCGTCACGAGCCCGCGCAGCTGCTCGGACACCGCGTCGACCTTCGCGTACGCAGCGTCGTCGAGGAGCCGCAGCTGCGCGAGGCCCGCGGCCGTCGCGATCGGGTTCCCGGACAGCGTGCCCGCCTGGTAGACCGGCCCGACGGGCGCGAGGTGCGCCATGACATCGGCGCGACCGCCGAAAGCGGCGGCCGGGAAGCCGCCGCCCATGACCTTGCCGAAGGTCATCAGGTCAGGACGTACGCCGTCGACGCCGTACCAACCCGCCTTCGACGTGCGGAAGCCGGTCATCACCTCGTCGGAGATGTAGAGGGCGCCGTTCTTGGCGCAGGCGGCCTTGAGGCCTTCGTTGAAGCCCGGCCGCGGCGGCACCACGCCCATGTTGCCCGGCGACGCCTCCGTGATCACGCACGCGATCTCTCCCGGGTACCGGTGGAAGACCTCGTGCACCGCGTCGAGATCGTTGTACGGGACCACGATGGTGTCGCCCGCCTGGGCGCCGGTGACGCCGGGGGTGTCCGGAAGGCCGAGGGTCGCGACACCGGAACCGGCGGCGGCGAGCAGGGCATCGACATGGCCGTGGTAGCAGCCGGCGAACTTGATGATCTTGGCGCGGCCGGTGAATCCGCGGGCGAGCCGGATGGCCGACATCGTGGCCTCGGTACCACTCGACACGAGCCGCACCTGCTCGACGGGCTCGATACGGGCGACGATCTCCTCGGCGAGCGCGACCTCGCCCTCGCCCGGCGTGCCGAAGGACGTGCCGCGCGAGACGGCCTCCTGGACGGCGGCGATCACATCGGGGTGGGAGTGGCCGAGGATCATCGGCCCCCACGAGCAGACGAGGTCGACGTACTCACGGCCGTCGGCGTCCGTCAGGTACGGACCGGTACCGGACACCATGAAGCGGGGCGTACCGCCCACAGCGCGGAACGCGCGCACGGGAGAGTTCACACCGCCGGGCGTCACGGCCGCCGCACGGTCGAAGAGAGTCTGCGAAACTGGGGCGCTATACGGGAAGCTCACATGAACCATGGTGTCAGAGGCTCCGGGCATCGTGTTCGGGCCCTGGTCCGGTCTCGGTCCGGGCCAGGTGCGCGGGCATCCTGCGGACAGGTGTTTCACCCCACGTTTTAGCGGGTGACCGTGGGGGAGGTCACTGACACGATGATCGGGTTGCGTGGCGGGCGCCGCGAGGCCTAGAAAAGCAGGGGCGGGGCGCCCTGGAAAAGCAGTCGGGTGGAGATATGCATCGCGGTGGCGGACTGGGCGAGGGGACCGACGGCCTGGGTCCCCGGCGTGCCCGGCGGATCGGCAAGCACCGGCGCGAGGCGGAAGCGGCCGACACGCAGACTCCACGTACGTCGGAGCTGGGCGATTCGGAGCAGGACCGGGCGGCAACCAGGAGTGGCCGGGTGGGCGGGGTGACGTACAAATACTTCGGAGCCCCGGACGGCGCGACCGCCGCCCGTGTGCCCATTTCGATGCGCCCCGAGGAGCTGGGTGGCGATGAGCTCGGCATGGGCGGCATGTTCACGAAGATCAAGCCGGAGACGGTGGCCGCGATGGTCCTGACCGGCATCGAGGGCATACCCCTGCACAAGGTCCCCCCGCTCGAACTGGTCGTCCTGCACCCCGACTACGCCGTGGTGAAGCTCCCCATGACGGTCGTCGACCCGCTGCGCGGCATCGGCGAGGAGTCGGTCGGCGCCGCGGCGTTCATCTGGTCCACGGTCCCCGACCGCGGCGGCCCGCGCGACGCGTTCAACGTGTACCAACTCCTGCACGAATGGCAGGACTTCAGCCACCGGCTGCATGACGCGGGGCATCAGGCGTACTGCCTGGTGTGGCCCTGAGGCCGTGACCCGCTCCGCCGGATCGGCGGTCGCGAAACCCCCGTTGCCCGGTACGCCGCTCTCGTGCCATCGGGCACCCGGACGTACTTCGATGATTCGTCCCGGACATCTCCGGTAAAGCTCCCGGATGCGCGTAGCCCGTGTATCGCGCGCCCGCGCTTCGTACGCTGGTTCCTGTGTGGAGCGTCCGACGACGGCTCCGCGCCGGGGGAAGGGACGTGGCAGTGGCCATGGGGGATACGGGAGTGCCGGCCTTAGGGAGAGTCCGCGTTCTGTCACTGCGGGGCGCCGTGCAGGGCGCCGGCATCCTGGTGATGCCGGGTGTCGTGCTGACCTGTGCCCATGTGGTGGCGTCGGCCGTCGGGGCGGGCAGAGACCGGCCGGCGGCGGCGCCGGCGGGCCCCGTTCTCATCGACGCGCCGGGGTATCCGGACAGCTCGGCCGGTGCGGCGAGCGTCGTGCCGGGCGGGTGGTTCCCCGGCCCGCTGTCCGGGGGGTCGGAGGGTGACCTCGCCGTCCTGCGCACCGCCTGGTCGCCACCCGAGGACCTGCTCCCCGCGCGGGTCGGCCCGTGCGGCGATCCGGACCGTCGCGAGGTGAGCGCGTACGGCCATCCGCCGGGCGTACCCGACGGGTTGTGGGCCTCGGCCCGCCTCGCCGGGCGCGGCGGGCCGCAACGGGACTGGATCCAGCTCGAGGGGCTCTCCGCCGCGGGCGCCCGGATCGGCCACGGATTCAGCGGGGCCGGTGTCTGGGATCCGGCGGGACGGCGGGTCATCGGAATGATCACCGCCGCCTACACCGACCAGCAGGCCAAGGTGGCCTGGATGCTCCCTCTGGAAGCCGCGGCGCGCATGTGGCCGCCACTGTCCCCGACAGTGGGGCCTCCCGGATCCGCCACGCCGCAGCGGGTACCGAAACCACCGTCCGACAAGGACCAGTTCGCCCTGGCCGACGCGCTCCTGGACGTGCCGCTGATCGAGGAGGACGGGGCGGCCGCACTGCGCCGCCTGCTGCCCACCCGCATCCGGCGCACCCTGCGCAGCAGCCCCCGCCTCCGGCTTCAGCTCTTCTACATCGTCCAGGGCTGCGCGGACCACCGCGGGGGCAGGCAGGCCCTGCTCGACGCCCTGCGCCTGCTGGACGACGAGTCGGCGCCCGCGAGCGCCGCGCTCGGCCTGTTCAAGGAGCTGTGGCCGACGACGCCCGGAGACGAGACCCCATGACGGCATCCCGGGGATCCTGGGGGCCACCCAAAATCCTCCTCGACGCGCTAGATGCCGTCCCGTCCTTCGAGGAGCCCGCGCTGCTCCACGAGTGCGCGCGCCAGGTGAGCCGTGCGCTGGGGGCCACCATCGCCGTGCCCGACACCAGCCGCCGGCGCATCGCCTTGCTGTTCCTGCTCAAAGAAGTGATGCCGTACCCGGACGGCTTCCAGGTGCTCGGCACCGTCGTCTCGGCCCTGGAGGGCGAGACACGCCACATGGCGCGGGTACGGACGGCCATCGCGCTCGCCGAGGTGCCCGTCTTCCCGCCCCACAGCTGGGAACGGCTGATGGCCCTGCTCAGCGGCCTGGAGGTGCTCGATGTCGTCGGGGCCTTCCAGGAAGCCCTCGGCCGTCATCCCGATCCGCTGCCGCCGCACTGCGCGGAGCCCTGGTCGGCGGTGCTGCACGCGGCCACGCTCAACGCCCGGCCCGGCGAACCGCTCCCGTGCGTGCTCCTCGTCGAGTTCTTCGCCCGTCACGCCAAGGGGCAGCAACAGCAGGAACTGCTCGACTGGGCGCTGGAGCACCGTCTGCAGCCCGAGTCGTACGTGGACGCCCCGGCCGCGCACCCCGACACCTGCCGGCCCGTGCCGCCCCCGCCCCCGCCCCCGGCCGCACCACCGGAGGCGGCGGACTCCGTCTGGGCCCCCGGCGCCTGCCTGTTGATCCGGCTGCGTCCGCTGCCGGATCCCAATCACGAAGGCGAGCGGCTGCTCTCATACTGGTGGCAGGCCTGCGGCCCCGACCCCTATCCGGTGCGGGGCGGGGATGTGCGCGTCGACGTTGCCGAACTGCCCGAGCATGTGAAGGCGCTGGTGGAGCAGGCCGAGACGGGCTGGGCGTACTTCTGGAAGGAAGACCTCACGCTGGAGTTCCTCTTCCCCCGCGATCTCCTGGACCTGCCGGTGGAGAGCTGGGCGAAGCGGGGCTTCCATGATGCGAGCGGCACCCTCGGCGAGGACCATCCGGTCGTTCTGCGCAGTCTCGAAAGGGTGGAACGCACCGACACACATGGCCGTTGGGCCAAGCGCTGGGACGCACTGATGACCGACCGCGGGGGGCCGGTCCACTGGTTTCCGGACGACGGCCGGGCCCGCCTGCTCACGGATCCGCAGCCGGTGATGGTCGTTCTGAGCGAGCCCCCCGGCTGTCGCAGAAGTCGCTCCGGGGTCGATGAGCTGGGAGAGTCGCTCCGGGCGGGCGTGCCGATCGTGGTCTGGGACCGCCGCGGTGGAGTCGATCCCGCCTTCCGTGACGAACTGCTGAAACTCACGGTTCGGGCAGGAATCCATCAACTACCCGACGCAGTCAAATCGTTGCGCATTGAGGCCGGGGGCGAGGATCCTGCTGAGGGCGGCTCCTCTACGCTCGGCCGGCACGCAGCATTGCTCTGGGACGACCCGTATCGCCTACCAGGTGAGCGGGGAGAGGCGGCGGATTCTTCCGCCCAGGGGGGAGGGTAGGGCGACATGCTTCCAGACGGCGGCGCATCCAGGGAGACACGTCCGATGCGCGACGCGCACACAGCGGGCTCCGCACCGGCTCAGGACGGCGCCCTGGAGCAGCGCTGGTGGATCTACCGGGGCACGGGGCAGCCCCTGTACGACACCAGCCTCGGCGCGCTTCTCCCACCTCCCCCGCCATGGCGCCGGTTCACCGGCGGGCCCGTGGTCGCACCGCCCCCAGCCGACGACGAGGAGATCGAGCGCAGGCTGGGGCAGGCCTCCGCGTCGTCCACCGGTTCTGACCAGCTCAGGCGCGAGGCCGACATGGTGAACGCCGCCCTGTTGCTGCGCCGGCCGCTGCTGGTGACGGGGCGTCCCGGAACGGGCAAGTCCTCACTCGCGTACCGGATCAGCCGGGAACTGAAGCTGGGCCGGGTGCTGCGCTGGCACATCACGAGCCGCACCACACTTCGTTCAGGTTTGTACGACTATGACGCGATCGGCCGCGTTCAGGACGCGGCGGCGTTACGCACCCTGCGCGACGCGGGCGGCGGCGCCGACCGGGCGACGGACGGCCGAACGCCGAGCGAGGAGGAGCTGCCGGGGATCGGCGACTACGTCCAACTCGGCCCCCTGGGTACGGCACTTCTGCCGCACGAAGTCCCCCGCGTACTCCTCGTGGACGAATTGGACAAATGCGACCAGGATTTGGCGAACGACCTGCTCAGCGTCTTCGAGGAGGGGCAGTTCCCCATCCCGGAGTTGCTGCGGGCCCAGCGTCAGCACCCCCGCGTGACGGTCATGACCGACGATCCGCGGCGCGACGCCGAGATCGTCGGCGGCACGGTCACCTGCCGAGCCTTCCCCGTCGTGGTGATCACTTCCAATGGCGAGCGCGAGTTCCCCCCGGCCTTTCTCCGCCGTTGTCTGCGGCTTCGCATGCCGGACCCGGACCGCCCGCAGCTGGTCGACATGGTCCTGGCCCACCTCCGGGACGCGGTGGACGGTCCGCCGGACTCCGCACGGGCCGACGGTCTGGTCGACCGCTTCCTGCGCAACAGCCGGGAACGGGGCGGACTCGCCGTCGACCAGCTGCTCAATGCCGTGTTCCTGGCGACTTCGGGACGCTTCCAGGGCGACAACGAGGAGGCTCTGGAGGACCTCGTGGACGCGCTGTGGCACCGGCTCGACGGAGCGGGGGCGGAATCGAGGGCCGGATGACGGGATCGCCCCAAGACTCCCCGCCCCCGTCCACGCGGCCGGAGCGAGCGCGCGGCCCCGTCCCTGAAGGGGAGTTGCCGACCTGGACGGAGCTGGCGGACGCGCTGTATCTGGCGGCGTACCAGGACGCGGCCGTGCCTCTGTTCGACATGCCGGGACGCGCGGCCCTGACCCGCGGCGAGCGGCACAGCCGCCCCTCGGGCGAGCCCGCGAGGCCCCAAGTACCTGAAGAACGCACAGAACCCACAGACCCTGCAGAACCCGAAGAGCACGGCCACCCGACCGCCGAGGCCCCCGCGCCCGAGCAGCACAGCCGCCCCGACGACTCCTCGTCGCCCGAGGAACAGCTCGGCACCGGCACCGTGGACGAGGACGGCCCGATGCTCGGCGAACTCCCCTGGGCGGGGCCCGTTCCGGGGAGTCGGTTCCTCGCCGCCCCTTCCGGTGACAGGAGGGCGGACCAGGGCGGCCGCCCCGTACTGCCCCGGCTCGCCGACTCCCTCGCGCTCAGCAGATCGCTGCGCCCGCTGCGTCTTTTCCGCACCTCGCCGCACGAGCTGGAGCTGGACGAGGAGGCGACCGCCGAGCAGGCCGCGCTGACCGGGATCTGGACGCCGGCCTGCCATTCACTCCCGGAGAGGCGCCTGGATCTGACGCTGCTTGTGGACGCGGGCGACTCGATGGTCCTGTGGTCACGCACGGCACGCCAGATCGCCGAACTGATGGAACAGACAGCGGCGTTCCGCACCGTGCGGCAGGTCAGCTGGAACCTGGACGACGACGCGGGGGCGGGCATCCCCCCTGCGGAGATCAAGGCGGGTGAAGGGCATCTGCTGCTCGTCGTCACGGACGGCGGCCACCGCGCCTGGCGCACGGGCCTGGCCGCCGCGAAGCTGCACCGGCTCGGCCAGTTCTCCCCCGTCGCCGTGCTGAGCCTGATCCCCCAGCATCTATGGGATCTGACGCTGCCCACCGCCACCCGCACCCGGCTGCGCGCTTCGGCCCCCGCCCTGCCCAACCGTTCGTACGAAGCGGACTGGAAGCACCCGCACGCCGACGCCCTGGGACCCGAACCCGATCCTCCTTCCGAACCGGGCAGTGAGAACGCCGTCCCCGTGCCCGTCGTCGAACTGCGGCCGTCCTCACTGGGCCGGTGGGCCCGCCTGGTGGCCGCTGCGGGCGGCGGCGACTGGCAAGGGCTCGCGGCCCTGTGGACCGCCTCGGGCAAGGACCTGCGCTCGGCGGCGGTCGGCCCGGTGCCCGAAGACCTGGCCGACATCGTGACCGAACCGGCGAACGCGGCGGCGGACCCCGCCGAACCGTCGGCGGTCCAGCGCGCCAAGCGGGCCGCCGCCATGGTGCGCCGCTTCAGGGCCACCGCATCGCCGGCCAGCTACGCCCTGGCACAGAGGCTCGCAGCGGCGCCCCTCAACCTCCCCGTCATGCGGCTGCTGCAACACGCCCTGCCGGGAGCGCGGTTCTGGAACCTGGCGGAGATCGCACTCCTCGGCCTCGTGCACCGGACCGACGAAACGGCCGACGCCGAGGACGCCCACCGCGTGTCCTTCGACTTCCGGGCAGGCGTACGAGAGGAGCTCCTCGCCCTCGGCAACCGCGCGGAGACGATCCGCGCGCTGCGCCAGATCGAGCACAACCTCGGTCCCTGGCTGGAGGCGGTGTGGGGTTCGGGCGGCAGCGCCCTTGTGGCCCCGGAGAGCGACCATCCGGACCCGCCGATGACCGAACAGACACGCCCGTTCGTAGCCCACCTCTACACGACGCTGTGCGCCGTGTCCGGGCCCTACCTCACGCGCGCCAACCACCTGGGCCGCCTGCTCCAGAGCACCGCTCCGGGACCCGCGCGGGCAAGCTCCACCGTTGGTCCACCCATAGTGAGGCATAAGCGTCCATCAGGGTACTCATCCGCCGAAATGCGGTCAAAGTTGAAGAACCAACCCACGGACGCGCTACATTACGGCGGGCCTCAATCGCCGGAAACGGCGAACACCCCGCGCCCCACGGGGACTTCACATACGCCCCCGCCCCCCGCGCCCCCCGCCACGACCGTTCCCGCCCCCGCGCGTTCACGACAAGGAGGCATCCCCGTGTCAGCCGGTCTGCCCGTTGCTCCGGGCCCCCGAAGCCCGCACGATCCACCCCGAATCTGGGGAAACGTACCGCAGCGGAACCGGAACTTCACGGGACGGGAGGTGCTGCTCGAAAGCCTGCGAGAACGACTGCGCAGCGGCGTCACCGCGGTCCTGCCGGAGGCCCTGCACGGCATGGGCGGCGTCGGCAAGTCCCAGATCGCCATCGAACATGTGTACAGGCACAGTCGGGACTACCGGCTCATCTGGTGGATCCCCTCCGAGCAGGAGAACCAGATGGTCCAGTCGCTGATCGAACTGGGCGAGCAGATGGGCCTGCAGGCGGGATCCGAGATGAGCGCGGTTCCCGCGGTCCTCGACGCCCTGCGCCGGGGCGAACCGTACAGCGATTGGCTCCTGGTGTTCGACAACGCCGAGAACCCCAAAGTGGTACGCAAGTACTTTCCCAGTGACGGACCAGGACGCATCATCGTGACGTCCCGTAACTTCCAGTGGTCCACCGACGCCAGCTCACTAGAGGTCGACGTGTTTGCCCGTGAGGAAAGCGTCGCTCTGCTGAGGCGCCGCAGCTCCCAACTGCCCGACGAAGCCGTCGACCACCTCGCCGCCGCCCTGGGCGACCTGCCGCTCGCGGTTGAACAGGCCGCGGTCTGGCTGGCGGAGACCGGGATGCCCGTACAGCAGTACCTCGAGGTGTACGAGCGCAACTTCACCGAACTCATGCAGTCCGAGCCACCCGGCGACTACCCCCTGTCGGTGGCGGCCGCCTGGAACGTGTCCCTCGGACGGCTGCGGGAGACCCGCCCGGACGCCCTCCAACTCCTGCAGGTCTGCGCCTTCTTCGCTCCCGAGCCCATCGAGTGGGACCTGTTCTCCGCGGTGCGTGGGATCTCCGTCCCGCCGGAACTGCAGAGCGCTCTCGACGACCCGGTCAAGCTCGGCCGGGCGGTGCGCGAGATCGGCCGCTACGCCCTGGCCCGCATCGACCACCGGCAGAACACGGTCCAGATGCACCGACTGGTCCAGCGCGTGCTCATCGAGCAGATGAACACCCAGGAGCAGGCGACGATGCGGCACGCCGCCCACCAGCTGCTGTCCCACGCCGACCCCAGAAACCCGCAGCGCGTCACCTACTGGCCGCGCTACTCGTCCCTTCTCACCCATGTGCGGGCCTCCAACGCGGTCGAGTGCGAGGAGCCCTGGACCCGTCGGCTCGTCCTGAACGAGGTGTGGTTCCTGCGCGCCCGGGGCGACCACGCCGCCGCGCTGTCCCTGGGAGAGCGCGCCGCGGAGATCTGGCGCGCGCGGCTGGGCGAGGAGCACGAGGAGGTCCTCGGGATCGACCAGCAGATCGCCCAGGCGCTGCGCGAACAAGGCGTCGACCTCGGACGCGCCTACAACCTGCAGTCCGGGCTTGTGGAGCGCTTCCGCAGGGTCCTCGGCGAAGCCCACGAGGACACGCTGCAGGCCCAGAGCTTCATGGCCGTCCACCACCGCAACCGGGGAAACTTCGGCGAGGCGCGGGAGATGGACAAACGGGTCTACGACACCAGCCTCATGGAGTTCGGCGCGGACGACCCGGCCACCCTCCTCGCCGCGCACAATTACGCGGTGAGCCTGCGCCTGGCCGGAAACTCGGAGAAGGCCCTGGAGCTGGACTACGACACCTGGCAGCGCAGGGTCGAGACCCTGGGCGAGGACCACCTCTACACGCTGACCACCCGGGACGCGTATCTGCTCGACCTGCAAGAGGTCGGCCGGTACGAGGAAGCACTCGAGGGCTACGAGCTGCTCGCCGAAGAGGTCGGCGAGAAGCTCGGTGAGGCGCACCCCTTCACCGCGCTGGTGAACCGGAGCCGATGCGTGACACGCCGCAAGAAGGGCGACCACGAGGGCGCGTACCAGCTGTCGCGCAGGTACATCGAGCTGACCAGCGACATCTTCGGCGTCGGCAGCCGCCATCACCTCCTGATGGCGGTCAGCCACGCCAACGACCTGCGTCAGATCGGCAAGCTCCAGGAGTCACGCACCCTGAGCGAACAGGCGCTGGAGCAGCACCGCAGCAGCTACGGCAGGGAGCACCCGCACAGTTACGCCTGCGCCATGAACCTCGCGGTGACCCTCAGGCTGCTCCAGCGGCCGGAGGCCGCGCTGGAACTGGACCGGGAGACGGTCGAAGGCCTGACCCGCTCGCTCGGTGAGGCACACCCCCGGACCCTGCTCGCCCGGATGAACCTGGCCAGCGACCACTTCGCACTCGGCAGGCCGGATGAGGCCCACGCCATCGACAAGGCCGTGGCCGAGGAATCGGCACGACTGCGCGAGGACCACCCGGCGAACCTGGCCGTCCAGCTCAATCTGAGCTACGACCTGAAGGCGCTGCGCAGGACCGAGGAGAGCGAGCATCTGTACGCCGAGGCACTCAAGCGCTACCGCAGCGCTCTGGGCCCCTCCCATCCCGCCACGCTGGACGCCGAGAAGGGGCTGCGGGCCAACGCCGACATCGACCTGATCTCGCTCTAGGCAGGCGCGTCCGGTACCGGCCAGGCGTGTACGGGGCTGTCCTCGGCCCCGGACGCGTCGGCGTCGGCCAGCCAGGCGGCCAGGCGCATCGGATCGGGGAAGCCACCGCGCGCCGCGGCGACGGCACGGCGGACACCCGCCACCGCTTCGGGCCGGTTCAGGAGCACCGCGAAACCCGCTCCCCGGGCCTCCCGCGGAAGCGCGAGCGCGGCGCCGATCCACGCTTCGGCGTCCTGCGGATCGCGCGTGGTCCACTCCGCGTAGCCGAGCGCCGCCTGCTCGGCGTCCCTCGCGATCGCCGCGTACTCGGCCAGACGCGCCGGATCGCCGCTCGCCTCCGCCTGCCGGCGCCCGCGGGCGAAGAGGTCCGGCGCCGACAGGCGATACCTGGCCAGCGGCCCGAACGTGTCGAGGCGGATCAGGTCCGGACGCGGGCGCAGTGTCGCCGACGGCAGGGCGGGAGCCTGCCGCCCGGCCGACCAGGCGGCCGCGCACCGCTCCGCCGCCGACCGCGCCACCTCCAGATGCCGCGCCCGCCACACCGCACGCCGCAACGCGCAGTAATCACGGGCCAGTTGACCCGGCACGGCGAGCACGTCGTCCTCCTGCCACTCCCGCACCGCGGCCGCGATCTCGTCGATGAACAGCCGCCCCGCCTCGGTCAGATCACCATCGGCCGCGAGCGCCGCGACGGCCTCCCGCACCTGCTCCCTGAGCACGGCGAACTCGAAATCCGCCCGCTGCGCCTCCACTCCTGTCACCTGTGCGCGGTGCCTCCGCCAGAACCGCGCGACCCCCGCGAAAGCGAACACCCCGTGCAGCAGACCGAGCGCTGGCCGGGGGTCACTTCGCCACGGCGCGTAATAAAGCCGCCGCCATCCCTCGGGCCCGCCTCGCCGATCCTCGTCGGCTTGGACCAGCGGCACCAGACCGAGCAGCGCGTTCAGTTGCTGATGCCGGGTCTCGTGGACGAGGACCGCCGCCGTCTGGGTCACGTCGTACGGCAGGGACAGGGTGATCGAGCCGAAGGCGTCGACCGAGGACGCGCTGGCGACCAGACCGCCCCTCGCGGTCCGGAACGGCCTCGGCACCAGCACTCTGACCAGCCCCCTGAGCGCCGCGGCGTCCGCGGGGGACTCCCGGTCCAGCAAGGCGTACGCACCGGCGAGACGGTCCTCCCACAGCCGCAGTCGGCGCTCCCCCGACCGGCCGGGGGACTTCGGGTAGCGCGTGAAGTCGCGGTACGGCGTCACCGTGTCCAGCCACGGCCCCGCCGCCCCGTGCGCACGCGGCGCACAGCCCGACAGCGTCCGCAGCGGACGCCACCCCGGCGCCGCCGCCGGCGGGGGACGGGGCAGTCGCACCCTCGCGAGTTCCCCGAGCACTATGGCGCCGTCCCGCTCCACCCGGACCTCCGCCGCGCTCCACCGGCGCCGCGCCACCGGGCCCGCCACCCCCGCACCAGGCACCCAGACCATGCCGCGGTGGGCGGGCACCCGCAGCACCGCGCGGACTCCGGCCCGCAGCGCCGCCGCCGCGGCCACCGCCTGGAACTGGCCGAGATCGGCCCACAGCGGCGCGGAGGAATCCGCCGTGGCGGCGGATCCGCCCAGGCGTCTCAGCAGGCGCAGGGCCCAGGCCATGACAGCGGGATCAGTGAGCACCGTCTCCACCGCCTCGGGAGACTGCCGCTGCGCCGCGCACAGCAGATGCCAGGCCTCCTGGCCGGAGGGAACGCCACCCGGACGCCAGACGCCGCGGGCCGCGTCGTCGACGTGATCCAGCAACGCGCGCAGAACCAGCAGGAGTTGACTGCGCTGTCCGGAACGCAGCATCATCAGATCGGCCTCGTCCGCCCGGCCCGCCGCGATGGCCCTGAGCGACTCCCGGGACACTCGGTGCACGTCCAGCGGCTGCCCGTCCAGCGGCTGCACGGTGACGGTCACCGCCCGCCCGGACCACGCCCGCGCAGGAATCTCATTTCCTCGCTGTTGGCTTCGTTGAGGGTCCCGTACGCGAGGGTCGCCCGCTGATCCGCCCTGCTCAACGCGCGTCGCAGCACGGGATCGTCACTGGAACGCAGCTCCACCAAAGAGATCCCGGACAGATCAACGAGATCGGAACAGAAGTCCTTCGCAGACTCTGCCATACCGTGATTCCCCCTGATGTGGTGGTCTGGCGGCTCGGGGTGCGCTTCCATGGTGGCCGCAACGGCTCTCCAGTGGAAGACGGCCGCAGGTCATACAGCCTGAGCCGGCGCGGACGCGAGGCAGACACCCAAGGGGGCGTACATGACTCAGTTGCTGCGGTTCCCGGCGCAGAACGGCGACGGATTCGTGGTCGTGGAGGTGGCGGAGGACGAACCCGGAGTGGTCGAGGTGTCCCGTCTGGGTACCGCCGTGGCCGACGCCACCGCCTCGTTCGAGGAGGGCGTCGACCGTATCCGCGGCGCGGCCGCGAACGCCGTCGGGCGGCTGCGGGACATGCCGAGCCGCCCCGATGAGATCAGCCTGGCGTTCGGCATGCGGTTCAACGCCGAACTCGGCGCCGTCATCGCCAAATCACAGGGCGAGGCGCATGTGACCGTCACCATGACCTGGCGTTCGGACACCACCAGCGGCTGAGCCCCCCTCGCTTCTCGCTACTCGGCCCGCAGCGCCGCGAGCTGCCGCTCGAAGGGGATCAGCTCCTCCTCCTGGACCGGCGCGGGCCGCATGATGCCGGCCAGTTCTCCGGCCGCCCGCTCGATGCGCTCGTCGAGTCCGTCAGCTCCCCAGTCCTCGGACGCCGCGTACACGGCCGTCGGCAGGACGACCGCCCGCAGGTAGGCGAACAGCGGACGCATCGCGTGTTCCAGCACCAGTGAATGGCGCGGAGTGCCGCCGGTCGCCGCGATCAGGACCGGCGTACCGGCGATCGCGTCCTTGTCCATGACGGTCAGTACGTCGAGGAAGGACTTGAACAGGCCGCTGTACGAGGCGGAGAAGACCGGTGTGACGGCGATCAGGCCGTACGCGCCCTTCACCGCTTCCGCGGCCGCGCTCAGCCCCGGGCCGGGGAATCCGGTGACGTAGTTGTGTGCGATCTCCACGGCCAGGTCGCGCACTTCGACGACCTGGATCTCCACGTCGGTGCGGCGTCCTGCGGCCGCCGCCAGGCGGTCGGCCAGCAGGCGGGTGGAGGACGGGACGCTCAGTCACGCCGAGACGACGACGAGCTTCATGCGGTGACCTCCTCGGTCTGTGCGGCCGCCGCCGCGCGTGCGGCGTGCGTCGGTGCGTCCGGGACGTTCGCCGGGCGGTTCTTCGCGAACTCCTCGCGCAGGACGGGGACGACCTCCTCGCCGAGGATGTCCAGCTGCTCCAGGACGGTCTTCAGCGGCAGGCCCGCGTGGTCCATCAGGAACAGCTGGCGCTGGTAGTCGCCGACGGCGTCGCGGAAGGACAGCGTCCGCTCGATGACCTCCTGCGGGGAGCCGACGGTCAGCGGGGTCTGGGACGTGAACTCCTCCAGCGAGGGACCGTGCCCGTAGACCGGGGCGTTGTCGAAGTACGGGCGGAACTCCCGCACCGCGTCCTGGGAGTTCTTCCGCATGAAGACCTGCCCGCCGAGCCCGACGATCGCCTGCTCGGGCGTGCCGTGTCCGTAGTGCGCGTACCGGTTGCGGTAGAGCTCGACCATCCTCTTGGTGTGCTCCTGCGGCCAGAAGATGTTGTTGTGGAAGAAGCCGTCGCCGTAGTACGCCGCCTGCTCGGCGATCTCCGGGGAGCGGATCGAGCCGTGCCAGACGAAGGGCGCCACGCCGTCCAGCGGGCGGGGCGTGGACGTGAACGACTGCAGGGGCGTACGGAACTTGCCCTCCCACGTCACGACGTCCTCGCGCCACAGGCGGTGCAGGAGCGCGTAGTTCTCGACGGCGAGGCTGATGCCCTGGCGGATGTCCTTGCCGAACCACGGGTAGACCGGGCCGGTGTTGCCGCGGCCCATCATCACGTCGGCCCGGCCCTCGGCGAGGTGCTGGAGCATCGCGAAGTCCTCGGCGATCTTCACCGGGTCGTTCGTGGTGATGAGGGTGGTGGAGGTGGAGAGGATCAGGTTCTCGGTGCGGGCGGCGATGTAGCCGAGCATCGTGGTGGGCGAGGACGGGACGAACGGCGGGTTGTGGTGCTCGCCGGTCGCGAAGACGTCGAGCCCGACCTCCTCCGCCTTCAGCGCGATGGCGACCATGGCCTTGATGCGCTCGTGCTCGGTGGGGGTGCGGCCCGTGGTGGGGTCCGGCGTCACGTCACCGACGCTGAAGATCCCGAACTGCATGCCGGATCCGGACTGCATGGCTGACTCACTCTCCGCAGGTCATGTTGTTGACTGTTCAACTATACCTACGGAACGGGGGTCGGCCGGGTGGTATTCCCGGCGGCGCCCGGCGCTAGGCGGCCGCAGGCGCCCAGCCCGGGTCACGCCCCGTCTCGCCCAGCAGTTTCTCCAGCTCGGAGGCGGCGCCCGGCACCTCCACCTGCTCCCCGAAGACGCCCATCCTCCGGGCGGTGGGCGCGAGGCCCGCGACCGTCTCGCGCAGCGTCTTCAGTACGCCGCTGCCCTCCGGGGCGGGCTCGTACGTCTGTCCCGTGGCGCGGGCCAGGTCCCAGGCGTGCACGGTCAGATCGAGCAGCACCATGCAGCCGACGGTCCGCGCGGACATGTTCATCGCACCCGTGGTGCCTTCCTCGGCGCCGGGCGCGGACCAGGCGGCGATCAGCTTTCCGGTCTCGTCGGCGAAACGCTCGCGCCAGTCGGGGCCCTGCGCGACGTAATCGACGCTCTGCTCGAAGTCGGCGTCCTGCTTGGCGGCCAGCGCCTGGAACTGGACGATCACCAGGAGGAGGTGGTTGACCAGGGACTTCACGTCGTACTCGGCGCAGGGAGTGGGCGCGGCGAGGCGGTCGTCCGGGATCGCGCGGACCACGGGGACGGCCCGCTCGACGGCCGCGCCCAGGAGATCGCCGATCTTGTTCACCGGGGCCTTGTTCACGGAGGTGTCAGTCATGCTCCGACCGTACGAGCGACCCGCTCGCGCAGGCTTGAAGAAACGCGACGGATGCGCCGCGGGCCCGGCATACGATCCAGCCATGGCCGATGCCCCCGACCCGCGCGACACCCCCCGCACCGACACCAAGGGCATCGTCGACGCCGCCGGACTCCTCGCCCGCACGCGCTTCCGCCGCCACCTGGCCGCCCCCGCACTGCGCCCCTACGTGGAGCAGTACTGGCTGATCGACTGGGACCTGACCCAGCCCTACGCCTCGCACGTCGTGCCGCACCCGTCCGTCAACGTCGTCTTCCAGGCACTGGCGGGACAGCAGCCCTTCGCCGAGGTGGCGGGCATCGGGCTCGACCTCTTCACCCAGAAGCTGGAGGGCCGCGGCCGGGTGTGCGGGGTGAAGTTCCGGCCCGGCGGCTTCCGCCCGTTCGCGCCGTCGGCCCCGGTGTCCGAGTGGACGGGGCGGCGGCTGCTTCCCCTGACGGAGGTCTTCGGCGACGTACGCGAGGACCACTGGGTGGACGCGGTGCTCTCCCCCGACGACGAGCATGCGCGCGTGGCCGCGCTCGACGCCTTTCTGCTGAGCCTCGGCCCCACCCCCGACCCGCAGGCGGACCACGCGATGGCCCTCGCCGAACGCATCCGCACGGACCGCACGATCCGCCGCGTCGGCGACTTCGCGCACACCGAGGGCATGTCGGTACGGGCGCTGCAGCGGCTCTTCGCGGCGTACGTGGGGGTGGGCCCGAAGTGGCTGATCCTGCGGCACCGGATCCACGAGGCCCTGGAACGCGCGGAGTTGGAGACGGACGTGGACTGGGCCGACCTGGCCGGCACGCTCGGCTACGCCGACCAGGCCCACCTGATCAGGGACTTCACGGCGACGGTGGGGGTCCCGCCGACGGCGTACGGAAATTCCGGCCCGTAAGTCCCTAAGCCCCTAAGCCCGGAAGTCCGGAAGTCCGGAAGTCCGTAACTGAACCGCCTTGACAGCACCGGCCCCTCTCCCGCACATTTATCTGCGTCACGCAGCTTCTGCACGGCGCCGCACAAATCTGACCCTGCCCCGCTGTGGCCGCGTACCCAAGACCTCTCGTATCGCAGATGAAGGACCCCACCGTGCACACGGACTCCGCCACGCCCACCGGCGAGGCCACGACCAAAGACCACCCCCCGACGACCCCGGGGCGAGCCTGGGCCGTACTCGCCGTCGTCCTCGCCGCCGACGTCCTCGACCTCGTCGACGCCACCATCACCAACGTCGCCGCCCCCACCATCGCCAAGGACCTCGCCGGCGGCCCCGCCCTCGTCCAGTGGCTCGGCGCCTCCTACGCGCTCGCCCTCGGCGTACTCCTCGTCGTAGGCGGCCGCCTCGGCGACAAGTACGGCAGACGGCGGCTCTTCCTCCTCGGCCTCGCCGGATTCACCGCCGCCTCCGTCGCCTGCGGACTCGCCTTCAGCCCCGAATCGATCGTCGTCGCCCGGCTCGCCCAGGGCGCCTTCGGAGCGCTCGTCATCCCGCAGGGCTTCGGCATCCTCGGCGCGGTCTGGCCACGCGAACAGATCGGCAAGGCGTTCAGCCTCTTCGGGCCCGTCATGGGGCTCTCCGCCGTCGGCGGCCCGATCCTCGCCGGATTCCTCATCGACGCCGACATCGCGGGCCTCGGCTGGCGCACCATGTTCCTGATCAACCTCGTCCTCGGCGGCGCCGCCCTCATCGCCGCGGCCCGGCTCCTGCCCAAGGACTCCGGCGACCGCGCCACCTCCGTCGACGGCATCGGCTCCGCGCTGCTCGGCGTCACCATGCTCGGCCTGCTCTCCGGCCTGATCGAAGGCTCCACCAACGGCTGGTCCACCGCCCCGGTCGCCCTGATCGGCGCTGGACTCCTCTCCTTCGCGCTCTTCTGCCGCCGCCAGCGCACCGCCGCGAGCCCGCTGATCCAGCCCTCGCTGCTACGCAACCGGGGCTTCACTTCGGGCCTCGTCCTCGGCGTCGTCTTCTTCGCCGCCGTATCGGGCCTGCTCTACGTCGTCTCGCTCTTCCTGCAGACGGGCCTCGACCGCTCGCCCTCGGGCGCCGCACTGAACCTGATGCCGCTCTCCGCGGGCATCGTCATCGCGTCCATCGCCTGCTACCGGCTCATCGGCAGATTCGGCCGCACGCTCATCCTCGCCGGACTCCTGATCACCCTGGCCGGCACGGGCTCACTGCTCGCGCTGGTCGCCATCTCCGGTACGGAGGTGAGCAGTTGGGCCCTCGTGACGCCCATGCTGGTCATCGGCCTCGGCATGGGCACCTGCTTCGGCACCGTCTACGACGTCACCATCGGCGACATCGCCCCCGCCGAATCGGGCAGCGCAAGCGGCTCACTGAGCGCGGTGCAGCAGCTGGCCAACGCGATCGGCGCGGCGACCGTCACCACGGTCTTCTTCAAGACCGTCCACGACGGCCCCGCCCACGCCATGACCGTCAGCCTCACCGTGGTCGCGGGCATCACACTGCTCTGCTGCCCCCTCGTACGACTGCTTCCGCGCAAGGCGCAGGAGGAGCAGCACCACTGAGCGCTCCGCGGGAAGGGCAGTAATGAACCCGCGGGCCGGTGGGGGCTTGTCGCGCAGTTCCCCGCGCCCCTTACGGGGCTACTCAGTCGTCCAGCTCCCCGCCCCGCAACCGCGCCACCTGCGCCGCACTGAACTCCACGGTGCGGCGCATGTGGCCGATCAGCAGGGCCAGTTCATCGTCGTCGTACCGCTCGAAGAGGGCGAACCAGCCGCCGCTGAGCCTGCCCCACATCCGCCCGAACTCCGCGACCTTCTCCGGCACGGTCGAGACCAGAACCCTGCGCCGGTCGGCGGCGTCCCGCTCGCGCACGACATAGCCCGCCTTCTCCAGACGGTCGACGAGCCGCGTCGCCGAGCCGGTCGTCAGACCGGTCAGCTCGGCGATACGGCCCGTGGTGACGGGCTCGGCCTCCAGGCTGAGCAGGTTCACGCACTGCAGATCCGTGGGGTGCAGCTTCAGATGATCGGCGACGGCCTGATTGAAGAGGGCGTACGAGGCCATGTAGCGCCGCGACTCGACGGACAACTCGTCCACCAGAGCCGCACGCCGCCCACCGGTCTTCTTGCTGGCCACGACGGACCACCCTCCTCCAGACATCTGCGTCAGACAGAAATCGTACGACGCAGAGATCCGAGCCGGAGCGGCACCCAGGGCGGCCCATGCCACGATCTCCCCATGCTCATCGCCCGCTCCGCCGCCCTCTTCGCCCTCGCGGCCCTCTTCGAGATCGGCGGCGCCTGGCTCGTCTGGCAGGGCGTGCGCGAGCACAAGGGCTGGGCCTGGATCGGCGCGGGCGTCATCGCGCTCGGCGTGTACGGCTTCGTCGCCACCCTCCAGCCGGACGCCGAGTTCGGCCGCATCCTCGCCGCGTACGGCGGCGTCTTCGTCGCCGGTTCGATCGCCTGGGGCATGGTCGCCGACGGCTACCGGCCCGACCGCTGGGACGTGACGGGCGCGCTGATCTGCCTCGCGGGCATGGCAGTGATCATGTACGCCCCGAGAGGCCGCTGAGGACAACGATGGCCCCGCCTATCCTTGGCGAAGGACAGCGCAAGAACGTACGTACGCATCAGGACGCCCAAGGAGCAGCCATGACCGCCGCCGCGAACGCCGCGCCCGCCTCCCGCATCGCGATCGTCACCGGCGCGAGCAGCGGCATCGGCGCCGCCACCGCACGGCAGCTCGCGGCCGCCGGCTACCGCGTCGTCCTCACCGCCCGCCGCAAGGACCGCATCGAGGCACTCGCCGCGGAGCTCACGGCCGCGGGCCACGACGCGATGGCGTACGCGCTCGACATCACCGACCGCGCGGCCGTGGACGAGTTCGCGACCGCCTTCCGCAAGGTCGCGGTCCTGGTCAACAACGCGGGCGGCGCACTGGGCGCCGACACGATCGCCGCGGGGGACCCCGCCGACTGGCGCCAGATGTACGAGACGAACGTCATCGGCACCCTGAACGTCACCCAGGCCCTGCTCCCCGCACTCACCGCGAGCGCCGACGGCACGATCGTGGTCCTCTCCTCCACCGCCGGCCACGGCACATACGAGGGCGGCGGCGGTTACGTGGCCGCCAAGCACGCCGAGCACGTCCTCGCCGAGACCCTCCGCCTGGAGATCGTCGGCACCCCGGTCCGCGTGATCGAGGTCGCCCCCGGCATGGTCAAGACGGAGGAGTTCGCCACGACCCGCTTCGGCGGCGACACGGAGAAGGCGGCGAAGGTCTACGCGGGCGTGGCCGCCCCCCTCACGGCGGACGACGTGGCGGACACGATCACCTGGGCGGTCACCCGCCCGCCGCACGTCAACATCGACCTCCTGGTGGTCCGCCCCCGCGCCCAGGCCTCGAACACAAAGGTCCACAGGGAACTGTGATGCCGACCCCCGAAGAGACACCGTCCCCTGGGCCGGAACCGACCGCCGAACAGCGGCGGCTGACCCAGGAGACGAAGAACGAGAAGCTGATGTGGTGGTACCTGGCGTACTTCCTCTTCGGCATCCACATCATCGCGTTCGTGATGATCTTCGCGATCAAGCACGCGAAGTAGCCTCCGCTCGCGGCGGATCACCCCTTGACGCAGATGACCTGCTTGAGCTTGGCCACGACCTGAACCAGATCCCGCTGCTGATCGATGACCTGCTCGATCGGCTTGTAGGCGCCCGGAATCTCATCCACGACACCCGAGTCCTTGCGGCACTCGACGCCCCGCGTCTGCTCCTCCAGGTCCTGCGTCGAGAAGCGCTTCTTCGCGGCGTTCCGGCTCATCCGCCGACCCGCGCCGTGCGAGGCCGAGTTGAAGGACTTCTCGTTGCCGAGACCCTTCACGATGTACGAGCCCGTGCCCATGGACCCCGGGATGATGCCGAAGTCACCGCTGCCGGCGCGGATCGCGCCCTTCCGGGTGACCAGCAGATCCATCCCGTCGTACCGCTCTTCACTGACGTAGTTGTGGTGGCAGGAGATCACTGGCTCGAAGGTCACCTTCGCCTTCTTGAACTCCTTGCGGACCACGTCCTGGAAGAGCCCCATCATGATCGAGCGGTTGTACTTCGCGTACTCCTGGGCCCAGAAGAGGTCGTTCCGGTACGCCGCCATCTGCGGGGTGTCCGCGACGAAGACCGCGAGGTCACGGTCGACCAGGCCCTGGTTGTGCGGCAGCTTCTGGGCCACGCCGATGTGGTGGTCGGCGAGTTCCTTGCCGATGTTCCGGGAACCGGAGTGCAGCATCAGCCAGACCGAACCCGACTCGTCGAGACAGAACTCGATGAAGTGGTTTCCGGATCCAAGCGTCCCCATCTGCTTGGTGGCCCGCTCCTGGCGGAACTTGACCGCATCGGCGACCCCGTCGAACCGCCCCCAGAAGTCCTCCCACCCCGAGGTGGCGAACCCGTGCAGGCGGCCCGGATCCACGGCGTCGTCATGCATCCCACGCCCGACCGGAATCGCCTGCTCGATCTTCGACCGCAGCCGCGACAGATCCCCCGGCAGATCGTTCGCCGTCAGGGACGTCTTCACCGCCGACATCCCGCAGCCGATGTCCACACCCACCGCCGCGGGGCACACCGCGCCCTGCATCGCGATCACCGAGCCGACCGTCGCGCCCTTGCCGTAGTGGACGTCCGGCATGACCGCCAGGCCCTTGATCCAGGGCAGCGTCGCGACGTTCTGCAGCTGCTGCAGCGCCACGTCCTCGACCGAGGCCGGGTCCGTCCACATGCGGATCGGTACCTTTGCCCCGGGAACCTCCACGTACGACATAACGTCCTCATTCCCCCGTAGCTGAACCAAAGTATTGAAAGTCTTGAAACGCAAATACCGGCGCCAAGGTCAACGAATCGGATGACGGACCGGCGTCCACGGCTGTGCGTGCGATACACATTGTGTCCACCGGTCGCCCACCAGCGGCAACCGAATATCCCCCGACATCCCCGGCGAGAAGGAGCCCATACGGTGCAGCGGAAGGCCTACGTACCAGGCGTCGCGGCTCTCCTCGCGGTGCTGCTCGCCGGCTGCACCGGCGGTGGCGGGCTCGGCGGAGAAGCCGACGACTCGAAGCCCGGCGAGCCCGGCAGCTCCACCGCGGCCGCCGAGCCGGGCAAGTACCGCACGCTCCCCGAGCCCTGCGGCGAGGTCGACCTCGACACGCTCGACTCGATGCTGCCGGGCATCGCGGAGATGCCGGACGAGGAGCAGCAGGAGAAGGCGTACGAGGGTGAGCCCACCGTCACGTACGACACCGACCGGCATGTGGGCTGCCGGTGGAAGGTGGAGTCCCCGGACGCCACACACCACCTTCTCGTCGACTTCGAGCGGGTCGTGTCGTACGACACCGCCGTCAGTGATGACACCCGTGCCACCGAGGTCTATGCGTCGAAGGTGCAGAAGGCGGATCTGCCTGAGCCTTCCGGTAGCGCTTCGAGCGATGCCGATGCCGATGCCGACGCCGGTGGCGAGCCTTCGGACGGCGCCAGCAGCGCAGACGCGGGTGAATCCGGCAAGTCGGGCGACAAGGAGAAGGGGAAGGGCAAGGGGAAGGGGGACGACGAGGCGAGCGGTGGTGCCTCCAGCGGTTCGCCCGAGGACGCCGCCACCCCGGCCGGACTCCAGCCCCGCGTCCTCGACGAGTTCGGCGACGAGGCCTTCCTCGACGACGCCCTCACCACCTCCGCCTCCGCCACCCGGCACCGCACGGTGACTGTGGTGTTCCGCACGTCGAACGTCATTGTGACCATCGAGTACGACGAGCAGCCGGGGCGTCGCACCGACATCCCCGACAGCAAGGAAATGCAGGACAAGGCGCAGGAACTGGCGAGCAGCCTGGCCGACGGTTTCGCCGATTAGCGGCGGTTCGGACGGGCGACCGGCTCACGGGAAGCGGAGTCGTCCGCCGCGAGCACGGCGTACCGTGGCCCATCGAACCGATGATGTAGCCGTCCTGAGTGACTTGAGTGAAGGAACCATGCACCGACCAGCACAGCGACTCACCCGCATACTCACCTGCGCAGCCGCCGTACCGGTGATCCTCGTTGCCTCCGGCTGCTCCTCCGACTCCGACTCGGGCTCGGACGGGGCCAAGAAGGACTCGGGCTCGAAGGCCTCTTCCCCGGCCAAGGCGGGCGACAAGCCCGCGGCGGTGGAGAAGGCCGCGTTCGGCAAGCTGCCCGAGCCGTGTGAGGTCCTCTCGAAGAAGACGCTCGAGGACCTGGTCCCGAAGGCGAAGGACAAGTCGGGCAAGGCCGGCGACTCCGACGACACATCGACGCGCGGCACCTGCACGTGGGACAGCCTGGAGAACAACGGCGTCGACGGCTCGCAGTTCCGCTGGCTCCGTGTCTCGCTGATGCGTTTCGACTCGGACGCATCCCTGGGCAGCGGCGAGAAGCGCGCGCAGGAGAGCTTCGCCAACCAGGTCGCGGACGCGCAGAAGACGAAGGACGCGAAGGGCGTCAAGACCGAGCCGGTTCCTGGCGTGGGCGACCAGACGACGACCGTCCGGTACGACCTGAAGAAGGACAAGGAAAGCTTCAAGCAGCAGACGGTCGTGACACGCGTGGAGAACGCGGTCATCACGATCGACTACAACGGCGCGGGCCTGGCGGGCGACAAGGCGCCGAGCGCGTCGGATCTGACGAAGGACGCGCAGAAGGCCGCGAAGGAGGCCGCCGCGGCGGTCGTCTCGGCGAACAAGTCGGCCGGTTCGGGCAGCGGCTCGGGCAGCGGCTCGGGTTCGAGCGCGGGCTCCGGTTCCGACTCGGGTTCGGGCTCCGGTGACGGTTCGGGCAGCGACTCGGACGACTCGTCCAGCCCGAAGAAGCGCAAGAGCTAGCGCAAGAGCTGGCGCAAGAACCGGCGCATCCGCTGCCCGCCCCGCGGGCAACTCGCGGTGCCGTCAAGGCAGTTGTGGAGCCCGGCCCCTGATGGGCCGGGCTCCTGCCGTACCGGCACACCGTCTTCCGCATACGTGTGCCAGGCTGTCGCTCGCAACAAACCGAACAGGGAGGGGTTCGCGGGTGGCCGCGATGCAGCTGACACGCACGCACCGAATACTCATCGGCGTGGTCGTCGCCGGTGCGGTCGTCATCGCCGGTATCGGTTTCGCCGGGTCGTACGCGGCCGTGCGCGAGCTGGCCGAGAAGAAGGGCTTCGGCAGCTTCTCGGTGGTCTTCCCGATCGGCATCGACGCGGGCATCTGCGTCCTGCTGGCGCTCGACCTCCTCCTGACCTGGATCCGTATCCCCTTCCCGCTGCTCCGCCAGACGGCGTGGCTCCTGACGGCCGCGACGATCGCCTTCAACGGCGCGGCGGCCTGGCCGGACCCGCTGGGCGTGGGCATGCACGCCGTCATCCCGGTCCTGTTCGTGGTCGCCGTGGAGGCGGCGCGGCACGCGGTGGGCCGGATCGCGGACATCACCGCGGACAAGCACATGGAGGGTGTGCGCCTGACCCGCTGGCTCCTCTCCCCCGTGCCCACCTTCAAGCTGTGGCGCCGTATGAAGCTGTGGGAGATTCGCTCGTACGAGCAGGTCATCCAGCTGGAGCAGGACCGCCTCATCTACCAGGCCCGTCTCCAGGCCCGCTTCGGCCGCTCCTGGCGCCGCAAGGCTCCGGTGGAGTCGCTGATGCCGCTGCGGCTCGCGCGCTTCGGCGTACCGCTGGCGGAGACGGCGCCCGCGGGGCTCGCCGCGGCGGGGATCGAGCCGGCACTGCTGCCGCCCGCGCCGGTCTCGGCGGAGCCGCTGCAGCCGGAACTGACCGCGCCGCGGGTCCAGGCGGAGCCGCTGCCGGTCGTGCAGGGGGAGACGGGAGAGTCGGCGGAGTCGCCGGAAGAGCAGCAGCCCGCGGCCGCGCACGAGAGCCCGTGGTTCGCGGCTCAGCAGCCTTCATACGTTCCTGAAGAGCCGCACGATCAGTGGTACGCGGAGCAGCAGGCGTACGCGGATCAGCAGGCCTATGCCGAGCA
This sequence comes from Streptomyces sp. NPDC059037, assembly GCF_042740015.1. Taxonomy (NCBI): domain Bacteria; kingdom Bacillati; phylum Actinomycetota; class Actinomycetes; order Kitasatosporales; family Streptomycetaceae; genus Streptomyces; species Streptomyces sp. NPDC059037. The sequence continues at coordinate 11,006 of NZ_JBHYIG010000058.1, read as the reverse complement.
GCAGGCGTATCTGGAGCAGCAGCAGGCGTACTTCGACGAGCAGGGCGCGGGTGCTGCGCCCGCCCCCGAGCCCGAGTTCCCCGTGCCCGCGGGTCCGGGCCGCACGCGGCAGCTCGGCGGCCAGCATCTGATTCCGGGCCCGCGCGAGGAGCAGGCGCCCGAGGACGACGTGCGCGAGGAGGCCCCGGAGACACTGCCCGACGACGCGTCCGGTCTCCCGGACGACGTGTCGCGCGACGAGGCGTACTTCGCGGCGTTCCGCAAGTACGTGAGCGAGCTCGGGGACTACCCCAACGCCCGCCAGTTCGGCCTGTACCTGATGGATCTGTACGGCGTCACGGGCCAGGCGGGCGGCCCTCCCGCGGAGAGCACCCTGCGCCCGTACCTGCGTGACTTCCGGGGCCGCTACCAGGAGGAACTGGACTCCGAGTTCAGCGCGTAACGGGGGCTCAACCCCCGCTGCGGGCGCGGACCTTGCTGCTCTCGCCCCAGAAGGCGAGGGCGGCGCCCACGAGGAACATGGCGAGGTAGCCCGGGGTCGGCACGTCCCACCATTTGTGGACGAGGCCCCACGGCCCGTCCCCGAAGACGCGCCCGAAGAAGCCAAGTCCGCCCTGAATCCCGACGACCCATCCGACGATGGCACTGATTTCCTTCATGCCTCCACGATCACCCGGCCCGGGGCACTGTTCGTCCTGCCCTCGTCGGATCTCCGCGTAGTCCGAAGGATGCAGCCGGCCTGCGGCACGCGAAAGGGCGCCGCCCAGACCACTGGACGGCGCCCCCGTTCACGTACCGCTAAGAGCCAAGCAGCTTGCGCACCCGCTCCGCACCCACGGCAAGCAACAGCGTAGGCAGCCGCGGCCCCGTCTCCCGGGTCACCAGCAGCCGGTAGAGCAGCGCGAAGAACGACCGCTGCGCGACCTTGATCTCCGGCGGCAGTTCCTTCGCCGTGGCATCCGCGGAGAACCCGGCCCGCACCTTCGGCACGCCGTACACCAGGTGGGTGAGACCGTCGAGGGACCAGTGCGAGTCCAGGCCCTCCAGGAGCAGCCGCAGCGACTCGCGCCCCTCGTCGTCCAGGGACGAGAGCAGCTCCGCGTCCGGCTCCGAGCGCACGATCGTCCGCGCGTCGGCCGGGACCTGGGTGGTGATCCAGTTCTCGGCGCGGTCGAGCCGCGGCCGCGCCTCGTCCAGCGAGGTGATCGGGTCGGACGGGTCCAGGTCCCGCAGGATCCGCAGGGTCTGGTCCTCGGCGCCGGCCGTGATGTCCGCGACGGACGCGAGCGTCCGGTACGGCAGCGGGCGCGGCGTCTTCGGCAGTTCACCGGCGGCGGTGCGCACGGCACGCGAGTGCGCGGCGGCGTCGGCGGGCAGCACGGACCCGTCGGCGACCTTCGCGTCCAGCTTGTCCCACTCGTCGTAGAGCCGCTGGATCTCCTGGTCGAAGGCGATCTTGAAGGCCTGGTTGGGCTTGCGCCGCGCGTACAGCCAGCGAAGCAGCGGCGCCTCCATGATCTTCAGCGCGTCGGCCGGGGTCGGCACGCCGCCCTTGGACGACGACATCTTCGCCATCCCCGAGATCCCCACGAACGCGTACATGGGACCGATCGGCTGCACGCCGTCGAAGATCTCGCGGACGATCTGCCCGCCGACGACGAAGGACGACCCGGGAGAGGAGTGGTCCACGCCGCTCGGCTCGAAGATCACGCCCTCGTAGGCCCAGCGCATGGGCCAGTCGACCTTCCAGACCAGCTTGCCCCGGTTGAACTCGCTGAGCCGCACCGTCTCGGTGTGCCCGCAGTCCGCGCACACGTACGCGAGCTCGGTGCTCTCGTCGTCGTACGAGGTGACGGTCGTCAGGTCCTTCTCGCAGGCGCCGCAGTACGGCTTGTACGGGAAGTACCCGCTGGTGCCGCCGCTGCCGTCGTCCTCGCTCGCGGCGCCGGAGCCCTCGGCGGCCTCCAGCTCGGCCTCGTCGACCGGCTTCTGCGACTGCTTCTTCGCCGGGGCCTTCTTGGTCCGGTACTGGTCGAGGATCCCGTCGATGTCGCCGCGGTGCTTCATCGCGTGCAGGATCTGCTCGCGGTAGACCCCGGACGTGTACTGCTCCGTCTGGCTGATGCCGTCGTACTCGACACCCAGCTCGTCGAGCGCCTCCGTCATGGCCGCCTTGAAGTGCTCGGCCCAGTTCGGGTACGCGGACCCGGCCGGTGCGGGCACCGAGGTGAGCGGCTTGCCGATGTGCTGGGCCCAGGACTCGTCGATGCCGGGGACGCCGGCCGGGACCTTGCGGTACCGGTCGTAGTCGTCCCAGGAGATCAGGTGCCTGACCTCGTGCCCGCGCCGCCGGATCTCGTCGGCGACCAGGTGCGGGGTCATGACCTCGCGCAGATTGCCCAGGTGAATGGGGCCGGAGGGGGAGAGTCCGGACGCGACGACGACCGGTTTGCCCGGGGCACGACGCTCCGACTCGGCGATGACCTCGTCCGCGTAGCGGGAGACCCAGTCGGTGGTATCGGTGCTCTGAGCCACGATCGGCACGCCTTTCTTCTTCTACGTGAGTACCGCTTGACGCAGCCATTCTCCCAGCTCCACCCGCAACCGCGAAAACCGCTTTTCCCCCGCCCGCCCGGACCTCCGCCCGCGAAAACCCCTTTACCCCCCGTGGGATACTGGCCGGGTCTATCTGCACCTCGAGGAGAACGGCATCCACTCCATGGCCTCGGTCACGTCCCTCACCGCCTCCGTCCACCAGCGCATCGCGGACGCCCTCTCGGCTGCACTGCCGGAAGCCGGCGCCGCCGATCCGTTGCTGCGACGAAGCGACCGGGCCGACTTCCAGGCCAACGGGATCCTGGCCCTCGCCAAGAAGGCGAAGGCGAACCCGCGGGAGCTTGCGACGCAGGTCGTCTCGGCGATCACCGCCCCCGACCTGATCAAGGACGTCGAGGTCTCGGGCCCCGGCTTCCTGAACATCACGGTCACCGACAAGGCCATCACCGAGAACCTCGCGGCGCGGTACGCCGACACGGACCGCCTCGGCGTTCCGTACGCGGAGCACCCCGGCACGACGGTCATCGACTACGCCCAGCCGAACGTGGCCAAGGAGATGCACGTCGGCCACCTGCGGAACTCGGTCATCGGCGACTCGGTGGTCCAGATCCTGGAGTTCACCGGCGAGAAGGTCGTCCGGCGCCACCACATCGGCGACTGGGGCACCCAGTTCGGCATGCTCGTGCAGTACCTGATCGAGCACCCGGACGAGCTGGGCCACGAGCACACCGAGGGCCAGCAGGCGGGCGAGGAGGCGATGTCCGGCCTCAACCGCGTCTACAAGGCCTCGAAGGTGCTCTTCGACGCCGACGAGGAGTTCAAGACGCGGGCCCGGCGCCGGGTCGTGGACCTGCAGGCGGGCGACCCGGAAACCCTCGCGATCTGGCAGCGGTTCGTCGACGAGTCGAAGGTCTACTTCTACTCGGTCTTCAACAAGCTGGACGTGGAGATCGCCGACGCCGACATCGTCGGCGAGTCCGGCTACAACGACATGCTGGCGGAGACCTGCCGCATGCTGGAGGAGTCCGGCGTCGCGGTCCGGTCGAACGGCGCTCTGTGCGTCTTCTTCGACGACGTGAAGGGCCCGGACGGCAACCCGTCCCCGCTGATCGTCCAGAAGTCCGACGGCGGCTTCGGGTACGCGGCGACCGACCTCTCCGCGATCCGCGACCGCGTCTTCAACCTGAAGGCGGACACGCTGCTTTACGTCGTGGACGCGCGGCAGTCCCTGCACTTCAAGATGGTCTTCGAGACGGCCCGCAGGGCGGGCTGGCTGACGGAGAACGTGACGGCGGTGCAGCTCGGCTTCGGCACGGTCCTCGGCAAGGACGGCAAGCCGTTCAAGACCCGTGAGGGCGAGACGGTGCGCCTGATCGACCTCCTCGACGAGGCGATCGACCGCGCGTCGGCCATCGTCCGCGAGAAGGCCCAGGACCTCTCGGACGAGGAGATCGCCGAGCGCGGCGCCCAGGTGGGCATCGGCGCGGTGAAGTACGCGGACCTGTCGACGTCGGCGGTGCGGGACTACAAGTTCGACCTGGACCAGATGGTGTCGCTGAACGGCGACACGTCGGTGTACCTCCAGTACGCGTACGCCCGTATCCAGTCGATCCTGCGCAAGGCGGGCGACGTGCGCCCGAAGGCCCACCCGGAGCTCGAACTGGCCGACGCGGAGCGAGCGTTGGGCCTGCACCTGGACCAGTTCGCGGAGACGGTGGCGGAGGTCGCGGCGGAGTACGCACCGCACAAGCTGGCGGCGTACCTCTACCAACTGGCGTCGCTGTACACGACGTTCTACGACAAGTGCCCGGTCCTCAAGGCGGACACCCCGACCCAGGTCGAGAACCGCCTGTTCCTCTGCGACCTCACGGCCCGCACCCTCCACCAGGGAATGGCACTGCTGGGCATCAGGACGCCTGAGCGGCTCTGATCACGGCAGGGTCCCGCGCCCCGGTTTTTAGGGGCGCGGGGAACTGCGCGACAAGCCACATACGGCCCGCAGATCTCAACCCGCCAGCGCACCCCCAAGCCTCCGCAGCCCCTCAGCAATCTCATCCGGCGTCTGCGTCACAAAGCACATCCGCAGCGTCGACCGATCCGGCTCCCCCGCATAGAACGGCGCCCCGGGAACGTACGCGACGTCATGCTTGACGACCTCCGGCAGCAGCGCAGCCGTGTCGTACCCCTCAGGCAGCTTCGCCCACACGAACATGCCGCCCTCGGGCCGAATCCAGCCGGCCCCGTCAGGCAACGCATCGCCGAGCCCCGCGAGCATCGCGTCCCGGTGCACCCGATACTCCCCCGCGACGCGAGCCACATGCGCGTCGAGATCGTTGTCCGCCAAGTACCGCGCCGCGGCAAGCTGGTTGACGGTGGGCGTATGCAGATCCGCGGCCTGCTTGGCGATGACGCAGGCCCGCAGCAGCGCCGCGGGCCCCCGCAGCCAGCCGAGCCGCATGCCCGGCGCCATGACCTTGGAGAAGCTGCCGAGCAGTACGGTGCGGTCCTCGGCCCCGGGGTACGAGGCGATCCACGGCACGCGCTCGCCCTCGAAGCGCAGCTCTCCGTAGGGGTCGTCCTCGATGATCCACAGCCCCCTGCGGGCCGCGACGTCCGCGATCGCGGCGCGCCGCTCGGCGGGCATGGTGCGGCCGGTGGGGTTCTGGAAGGTGGGGACGGTGTAGAGCAGCTTGGGGCGGTGCAGGGCGACCAGTTCGTCGAGGGCGGCCGGGTCGATGCCCGCCTCGTCGCAGGGCACGGGCACGATGTGCGCGCCGGCGAACCCGAAGGCCTGCAGCGCCGCCAGGTAGCAGGGGCTCTCGACGAGTATGGTCTCGCCGGGTTCGATGAGAGCGGTGGCGAGGAGCGAGAGCGCCTGCTGCGAACCGGTGGTGATCACGAGGTCGTCGGCGTCGGTTGCAAGGCCGCGCACCGCGAAGCGTGAGGCGATGGCGGCACGCAGCGTCGGCTCGCCCTCGGTCGTGGAGTACTGGAGCGCGCGTTCGGGCTGCTCGGCGAGGACCGCGGCGAAGGCGGCGGCGATGCCGGCCTTGTCGAAGAGGCCGGGGGCGGGCAGACCGCCCGCGAAGTTGATCACCTCGGGCCGCGCGGTGACGGCCAAAATGTCCCGTACCGGCGAGCCGCCGACCGAGGCGGCACGCGCGGCGAGCGGCGGCGTGGGGACTGCGGCAGGGGCGGGCTCGGTCACGGTCACGGCGGCGGCTCCTTCGGCTCGGACAGCTGTGCCCGCACCCTAAGCACGTAGGTGCCGCCTACATGCGCCATTCCGGGATACGGACGGGCTGCCGCCGCCGCTGACTTCCTGGGCGCTCACCCGTCGAGCGGGGCGATCCACTGCGAGCCGCCGTTGGGCCAGCCGTACGTCGGCCGCCCCTCGCGGCCGCTGGTGCGGAACGGCTTGCCCTGGTCGTCGATGCGGAGCACCCCGTGCCGTTCGCCGCTCGACCACTCCAGTTCCAGATACCAACGGACGTCGTGCGCCTCGGCGTTGGCCTTGATGTAGAAGACCTCGGGGTCGCTCTCGCTCACCTTGTACGGGAAGTCCCGCTGCCCCGCCTTGGGCGCGACGCGCGGCGCGGCGTCGTCGAGGTCGACGCCGAAGGACTTGGTGTCGACGCCGCCGCCACAGCCGACTCCCATCGCGTAGTCGTTCCAGTCCAGTGGCGACGCGGTGCTCTGTACGCGGACGTCCATGCCCTGCAGTACGACGGTGTCCTTGCCCATGCCCTGCAGGGTGACCTCGATGAACTGCTCGCCCGACGAGACGGCCCCGAGGTCGGCGGCCCAGCCGGGGGCGTCCTGCTCGACCGGCGGCCGGGGTACCTGGTTCGGCTTGCGGTCGATCAGGAAGTGCTGGCTGCAGGGCTCTTCGTAGACGTACGGCCTGGTGCGCGCGGCGAGGGGCACGCCGAGGTCGCCGCGGCGCTCGTCCCCTTGCGGGGCGGGGGACTTGGCGCCGCCGCCGGTCGCGCCGCCCTTGCGCCCTTCGGAGGGCGGCGCGGAGGCGGAGCGCTCCTTCTTCTCCTTGCCGTCGGGCGCGTGCTCCGCGCCCTTGGAGGGAGAGGCGGAAGCAGCGGCCGAGGGCCCGCCGCCGGCGGTCGCGGCACCCTTCCGCTTGCCGCCGTCTCCGTCTCCACCGCCCTTGCCCGGAACTCCGTTCAGAGCAAGGGCGGTTGAAGCAAGCACCACGGCTACGGCCACAGCAGCGAGAGCAACGGCACGACGCCGCCGCCGGCCACGAGGCCGCGCTGCCGGTACGTCCGCCGCTGCCGGCTGCTCTTCCTGCGGGTCGGCGGGCACAGGCCCGGCTGCCGGGCCACCAGGGTCGGCAGAGCTCCGCTTCCCCCGCCCCGCGTCGGCGAGAATCCACCGCCGGTGGACCTCGACCAGCTCCTCCGGCGACGCATCGCACAGCCGGGCCAGCTTCTCCACCGTCGCGAACGCCGTGGGCACCGCATCCCCGTTGCAGTACCGATGCAACGTGGACGTGCTCACATGCAGCCGCTTGGCCAGCACCCCGTAACTGAGCCCGGACCGCCCCTTGAGCTCCCGCAACAACTCCGCGAAGTCCCCCGCGCCGCCCACCGAGCCCCTCCCCTGCCGTCAACCCCCGAGATCCATCCAAGCACGCCGCCGGACGGGAGGGGTGCGGCAGTTCGGGCTACCGGCCACTTCTGGTCACCCGAACATGCCGGGCTCGTAGTCGCCCGCCGGCTGCTGCACGATGACGTTCACGCGGTTGTAGGCGTTGATGAGGGCTATCAGGGAAGCCAGCGCGGCGAGCTGCTCCTCGTCGTAGTGCTTGGCGGCGTCCGCCCAGGCCTCGTCGGTGACCCCGCCGGCCGCGTCCGCGATACGGGTGCCCTGCTCCGTCAGCTCCAGGGCGGCGCGCTCGGCGTCGCTGAAGACCTTGGCCTCGCGCCAGGCCGCGACCAGGTTGAGGCGCACCGAGGTCTCACCGGCGGCGGCAGCGTCCTTGGTGTGCATGTCGGTGCAGAATCCGCAGCCGTTGATCTGGCTGGCGCGGATCTTCACCAGCTCCTGCGTCTCCGCGGGCAGCGTCGAGTCCGAGATGACCTTGCCCGCCGAGTTGAAGTGCCGCACGAGCTTGTTGGTGACCTCGTTGCCGAACAGGTTCAGCCTGGCTTCCATGACGAACTCCTCTGTATCGCTTCTTTGTGGCTACACATGTCTGACGGACGGGCTCGCCAAGATGTGACATCCCCCTGGTCCACCGCCCTGACCAGCTCACACACCTTTCAGTAAGTACCGCACCAAAAAGTCGGTACTTGTCCCGTCCGCAGGACCCCCCGAGGATCAAAGGCATCCCCAGACGATCCCCAGACGCCCTTCCGAAGGAGCCCCCGTGCCCAGCGACAACGCCCCCGTATCCGTCCTCGGCCTCGGCCTGATGGGCTCCGCCCTCGCCGCCGCGCTGATCAGGGCGGGCCACCCGACGACCGTCTGGAACCGCACCGCCGCCAAGACCGGCCCGTTGGTCGCCCAGGGCGCGACCCCGGCGGCGACCGCCGCGGAGGCCATCACGGCCGCACCGCTCGTCATCGTCTGCCTCACCACCAACGACGGCGTCCGCGCCCTCCTCACCCCGGAGACGGACGCCCTCGCGGGCCGCACGGTCGTGAACCTCACCAACGGAACGCCCGCCCAGGCAAGGGAGTTGGCCGACTGGGCGGCGGCCCACGGCATCACGTACATCGACGGCGGCATCATGGCCGTACCGCAGATGATCGCGACGCCCGCCGCGTACATCCTCTACAGCGGCACCGACGAGGACGCCTTCGCGACGCACCGCCCCACCCTCGCCGCGCTCGCCGACACCAAGTGGGTCGGCAAGGACCCCGGTCTCGCGGCCCTCTACGACCTCTCCCTGCTCACCGGCATGTACGGCATGGTGATGGGCGTCGTCCAGGCCTACGCGCTGATCGGCAGCGCGGGCGTACCGGCGACCGAGTTCGCGCCGCTGCTCAAGGACTGGGTCAACGCCATGACGAACGGTCTCGTCCCCGGTATGGCCGAGGCACTGGACTCCGGGCAGCACCTCACGGACGTCTCGTCCCTCGAAATCAACCAGGCCGCGCTGCCCAACTTCCTTACGGCGTACGCCCAGGCGGGCATCAGCGACGAGCTGTTCGCGCCGCTCCAGGGCCTCCTGGACCGCTCGATCGCCGAGGGCCACGCGGCGGACGGCCTCTCGCGCCTGGCGACCCTGCTGAAGAAGGACTAGGTCCCTGCGTGCGGGCTAGGGTACGAGCACGACCTTGCCCGTGGTCTCCCGCCGCTCCATGGCCGCATGGGCCAGGGCCGCGTCCGCCAGCGGGAACGTCTGCACCGCGGGCACCAACTCCCCCTTGGCGGCGGCCTCCAGGGCCCGCCGCTCGTGTTCGGGCCCGTCCTCGGGGTGCTCGATCAGCCGCAGCAGGGCGTTGGCGACGGAGATCCCCCGCCGCTCCAGCACACCCGCGTCCGGCTCGAAGCCCTCCTGGGACGACCACCCGATGACCACGTACCGGCCGCCGTCACCGATCAGGCCGAAGGCGGCAGCGGACTTCTCGCCGCCCACCCCGTCGAGTACGACGCTCACGCTCCGCCCGTCGAGGCGCTCCCGCACGAGGTCCGTCCAGCCGGGCTCGTTGTAGTCGACGGCGAGATCGGCGCCGAGCCCCCAGACGTCCTCGACCTTGTCGGGCCCGCCGGCGGCACCGATCACGACGGCTCCGAGCTCCACGGCGTACTGGACGACGAGCCGCCCGACCCCGCCGGCGGCGGACGTCACCAACACCACGTCGTCGGAGGTGAGTTGAGCGACATCAAGGAGCCCCATAGCCGTCGCCCCGGTCATCACCATCGTCACGGCGGCCTCGTGTCCGAGCCCGTCCGGCACCTCGTGCAGCTGCCCCGTCTCGGCCACGGCCAGCTCGGCGTACCCGCCGGGCACGCTGCGCGAGGTGACGACGGCCCGACCGAGCCAGCCGGGATCCACATCGGGCCCGACCGCGTCGACGACCCCCGCGACCTCCCCGCCGAACACGGAAGGCAGCTGCGGCAGCGGCGGCGCCATGTCGCTCGCGTCGCCCCGCCGCATGACGGTCTCGACGAAGTGAACTCCCGCCGCCCGCACGGAGATCCGCACCTGACCCGGCCCCGCGACGGGGTCGGGCAGGGTCTCGTACGTCAGATTCTCGGCGGGCCCGAACTCATGCAGAACCACGGCGCGCATATGTCCTCCTCAGAACGTCTATGCACACCACCCTGCAACCTCAAGCAAGCTTGAGGTCAACCGGTCACAGCTGCTTGGCGACCTCGGTGGCCCAGTAGGTGAGGATCATGTTCGCGCCCGCCCGCTTGATGCCGGTGAGGGACTCCATGATCGCCTTGTCCCGGTCGATCCAGCCCCGCTCGGCGGCGGCCTCGATCATCGCGTACTCGCCACTGATCTGGTACGCCGCCACCGGCACGTCCACCGCGTCGGCGACCCGCGCCAGGATGTCCAGGTAGGGCCCGGCCGGCTTCACCATCACCATGTCGGCGCCCTCTTCGAGGTCGAGCGCCAACTCCCGCAGGGATTCCCGGGCGTTGGCCGGGTCCTGCTGGTAGGTCTTGCGGTCGCCCTTCAGGGACGACCCGACGGCCTCGCGGAACGGGCCGAAGAAGGCCGACGAGTACTTCACCGTGTACGCGAGGATCGACACGTCGTCGTGGCCCGTCTGGTCCAACGCGTCCCGGATCACACCGATCTGACCGTCCATCATGCCGCTCGGGCCCACCACATGGGCCCCCGCGTCGGCCTGGACCTGGGCCATCTCGGCGTACCGCTCCAGGGTCGCGTCGTTGTCGACACGCCCTTGCTCGTCGAGCACTCCGCAGTGCCCGTGGTCGGTGAACTCGTCGAGGCACAGGTCGGACATGACGATGAGGTCGTCACCGACCTCCGCGCGTACGTCCCGCAGCGCCAGCTGCAGGATCCCGTCCGGGTCCGTGCCGACGGTCCCCGCGGCGTCCTTCTTCTCCTCCTCGGGAACCCCGAAGAGCATGATCCCGGAGACCCCCGCCTCCAGCGCCTCGACGGCGGCCTTCTTCAGGCTGTCGCGGGTGTGCTGGACGACGCCGGGCATGGCACCGATCGCCACGGGCTCGGTGATCCCCTCGCGTACGAACGCGGGCAGGATCAGATCTGCCGGGTGAAGACGGGTCTCCGCGACCATGCGCCGCATGGCGGGGGTGGTCCGCAGCCGACGGGGCCGCGCCCCGGGGAAGGATCCGTACTTGGTCACGATCTCTCTCACCTCACGCTGTTCTGTGTGATCCCCGGCCACACACAACCTCGATCCCGAAACGGGGGGGGGGGGGGGGGGGTGTGCGCCCCCCCCCGCGGGGTGGGGGGGGCTCGGGGGGCGCGGGGGCCGGGTGAG
>NZ_JBHYIG010000057.1:27948-37590 GCF_042740015.1 Streptomyces sp. NPDC059037 | reverse complement strand
CGCCCACCGTGGTGGGTCTATTTGCCCCCCTTTTTTTGGCCACTCGCGTTTCCTTTTCTCACCTCTGTTAACCTGGCGCGGCGTGTCCCCACACCCCCCCCCCCCGCAACCCTGTTCGGGGTCCTTCTACGCCGCGCCGCGCTGCAGCGCCTCGCAGACCGCCGTCGACTCCCTGACTCCCAGTTCGACCGCACGCCCACAGTGGGCGATCCAGGCGGCCATCCCCTCCGGGGTACCGGACGCATAGCCGTCGAGCGCCGCCACGTACGCCGCCCGTCCCTGTTCCGCGTGCCCCGCCTCGGCCGGGCAGATGGACTTCGGGTCCAGGCCGCTGCCCACCAGGACGATGCGCTCGGCCGCGCGCGCGACCAGGCCGTTGTGCGAGCCGAAGGGCCGCAGGCTGAGCAGCTCCCCGTGCACCACGGCCGCCGTCACCAGGGCCGGTGCGGAACTTCCCGCGATGATCAGCTGCGAGAGCCCCTCCAGGCGCCCCGCCACCTCCGCGGCGTCCGGCACGTTCAGCTCGACCAGGGGCTCGTCGACCGGCTCGCCCGCGAGGCGCGGCCGCCCCGCCGACTCATCGGCCTCCGCCGCCGCGACCAGGTGCAGCCGCGCCAGGACCCGCAGCGGCGACTGCCGCCAGATGGACAGGAGTTGGCCCGCCTCCGCGGTCAGCCGCAGGGCAGCGCCGACCGTGCGCGCCTCGTCGTCGCCGCTGAAGTCGCTGCGCCGGCGGACCTCTTCGAGCGCCCACTCGGCGCCGGAGAGCGCCGCGGAGCCGCGCGCGCCGCGCAGGGCCGCCTCGGACGTGACCTCGTTGCTGCGGCGCCGCATGATCCGGTGGCCGTAGACCCGGTCCACGGCCTTGCGCACGGAGTCCACGGAGTCGCTCACTCCCGGCAGCGCGCCCAGAGCGGCGAGCGGATCAGCTGTCGTACTCATGAGTACGACCCTACGCACACCCTGCGCTTCCCCCACGAAGGAGTGGTCTTCTTCACGCCGAATGGATACGTCAGGTGATCATCCGGCTACCCTTGGTGAACATGAAGATCGCTTTCGTAGGGAAGGGCGGCAGCGGCAAGACGACGCTGTCCTCGCTCTTCATCCGCCACCTCGCCGCCACCGGAGCACCGGTCCTCGCGGTGGACGCCGACATCAACCAGCACCTGGGCCCCGCACTCGGCCTCGACGACACGGTCGCCGCCGAGCTGCCCGCCATGGGGGCGCGCCTTCCGCTCATCAAGGACTATCTGCGCGGCTCCAACCCGCGGATCGCCTCCGCCGAGACAATGATCAAGACCACGCCTCCCGGCGAGGGCTCGCGGCTGCTTCGGGTGCGCGAGGACAACCCGGTGTACGACGCGTGCGCGCGGACGGTGGAACTCGACGACGCCGCCGTGCGTTTGATGGTCACAGGGCCGTTCACCGAAGCCGACCTCGGTGTCGCCTGCTACCACTCCAAGACGGGGGCGGTGGAGCTGTGTCTGAACCACCTGGTCGACGGGCGCGACGAGTACGCGGTCGTCGACATGACCGCCGGTTCGGACTCCTTCGCCTCCGGCATGTTCACCCGCTTCGACATGACGTTCCTGGTGGCCGAGCCGACCCGGAAGGGCGTCTCGGTCTATCGCCAGTACAAGGAATACGCGCGGGACTTCGGGGTCGCACTCCGGGTCGTCGGCAACAAGGTGCAGGGCCCGGACGACATCGACTTCCTGCGTGAGCAGGTGGGCGACGACCTCCTGGTGACGGTCGGGCACTCGGACTGGGTCCGCGCCATGGAGAAAGGCAGGCCGCCCCGGTTCGAGCGCCTGGAGGCGACCAACCGCCTTGCCCTGCAAGCACTTCAGTCCGCCGCCGACGCCTCGTACGAGCGCCGCGACTGGGAGCGCTACACGCGCCAGATGGTGCACTTCCACCTGAAGAACGCACAGAGCTGGGGCAACGAACGAACGGGCGCCGACCTGGCGGGCCAGGTCGACCCCGACTTCGTGCTGCGCGAGCGGCTGGCCGCTACGGCCTGAGCACCCCGGTGGGCATCACGGCTTGAACTGACCTGTGGGCGCTACGGCTTGACCGCCGGGGCGCCCGGGACGCCCTTCGGGGCCGGGGCCGGCTGGGCCGAGAGGTAGGACGCCCAGCCGCCCTTCGGGGCCGTGGCGACCGGCAGCTTGGTGAGGCGCTCCAGGGTCTGCGGATCCTGGGCGTCGAGCCAGTCGGCGAGCTGCCGGAAGGAGACACAGCGCACTTCGGGCTTGGTGCAGACCGACTCGATCGTCTCCTCGATGGCGCGCATGTACGTGCCGCCGTTCCAGGACTCGAAGTGGTTGCCGATGATCAGCGGGGCGCGGTTGCCCTTGTAGGCGCGGTCGAAGCCCTGGAGCAGGCCGTCGCGCATCTGGTCGCCCCAGTACTCGTGCTTGTCCGGGTCGCCCTGGGACGTCGTACCCGACTGGTTCACCATGAAGTTGTAGTCCATGGTGAGCGTCTCGAACTTGCGGCCGGGGACCGGGACCAGCTGCATCGACATGTCCCAGAGACCTTCCTTCTTCTTGGGCCAGAGCTGGTTGTTGACGCCGCTGGTGTCATAGCGGAAGCCGAGATCGCGGGCCGCCCGCATGAAGTTCTTCTGGCCTTCGAGGCAGGGCGTGCGGGCGCCGATCAGTTCCTTGTCGTAGTCGAAGGGCAGCGGCTGAGCGCCCCTCATTCCCGTGTTGGTCTTCCAGGCCTTGACGAAGGACTTGGCCTGGCCGATCTCCGACTTCCAGTCGGCGACCGACCACTGGCCCACGCCGCCGCTCGTACCGCAGAAGTGGCCGTTGAAGTGCGTGCCGACCTCGTTGCCCTCGAGCCAGGCGCCGCGGAGCTGCTCCACGGTGTCCTTGATTCCCTTGCGGTCGTTGAAACCGATGTCCGAGCTGCCGGGCAGGTGTTGCGGCGGGTTGTAGAGCTTGCGCTTCTTTTCGGGGAGCATGTACACGCCGCTGAGGAAGTACGTCATCGTCGCGTTGTTCCGCTTGGCGACCTTGCGGAAGTGCGAGAACAGCTTCTGGCTGTCCTCGCCCGCGCCGTCCCAGGAGAAGACCACGAACTGGGGTGGCTTCTGGCCCGGCTTGAGGCGTGCGGGTCTCGGCAGGTGCGGCTGCTGACCGGTGAAGGCGGTGGAGCCGTCGCCGATCATGCGGACCGCACTCTTGGGCGCCGGGGCGGGAGCCGCCTTTCCGGGGCCGTGTGCGCCCTTCTCGGCGCCGGCGTCGCCGCCCGCGCAACCGGCCAGTGCCGCGACGCATGCCACGAGGGCGGTGATGCCCGCGGCGATCCGCTGGATCCTCTGGGTGGCGGCCATCTTCCGCCCACCTTCTTCCTTCACATCGGCTTCGAGTCAGGGCAGGGGTCTGCGGAGAGCACCGCAGGGGTCGCTGCGGGATCACCACAAGGGGCATCGCAGACATTAAGTAGTAAATGCGATGAAATGCCTGCAACGTCGCCAACGTCGCACGGGGGCACGGGAGACGGGTTCCGACAAGCCGACGAATAGCTTTATTCACTCGCCAGGGTGATTCAATGCCCCATTTGACCCATTTATCCAACCAAGGCCTTTACTCTCCATTACGATTCGTTTACCGAGAGTTGAGATATCCCGCCGCTGCAACGCCGTGACCCACGGCCGCGACCCCGCCCTCCGGAGACCGCCGGAGGCCCCCTTGTCCCGCGACCGCGCCGCCCCGGAGGAGACGGGAAGCCATGACCGCTTTTGTCCCCGCCCACGCCACCGACTCGACTCACGCCTCACACGACCACGAGCCCCACGGCCCGCCGTCCGGCAAGAACAGCCGGTTCCGCAAGTTCCGCATCTCCGGCGCCGACCTCTCCGCGTCGATCGCCGTCTTCCTGATCGCCCTGCCGCTCTCCCTCGGCATCGCGCTCGCCACCGGAGCACCGCTCCAGGCAGGGCTCGTCGCCGCCGCCGTCGGCGGACTCGTCGCCGGACGGCTCGGCGGATCACCGCTCCAGGTGAGCGGCCCCGCCGCAGGCCTCACGGTCGTCACCGCCGACCTCATCCAGCGCTACGGATGGCGCACCACCTGCGCCATCACCGTCCTCGCCGGATGCGCCCAACTCGGCCTCGGCTGCCTGCGCGTGGCCCGCTCCGCGCTCGCCGTCAGCCCCGCCATCGTGCACGGCATGCTCGCCGGCATCGGTGTCGCCATCGCCGTCGCCCAGCTGCACATCGTGCTCGGCGGCACCCCGCAGAGCTCCGTGCCGGACAACCTCCGTGCGCTGCCCGCCCAGTTGGCCGATCTCCACCTGGCCGACCTGTCGATCAGCCTTCTGACACTGGCGATCCTGCTGGCCTGGCCGCGGATCCCCGGACGGCCGGGGAGAGTTCTGCGCGTCGCGCCGGCCCCGCTCGTCGCCGTCGCGGGGGCGACCGCCTGCGCATGTGTCGCCGGACTCAGCCTCGCCAAGGTCGACCTGCCGTCGTGGCGCAGTCACGCCCTGGCCGGGCTCCCGGAAGGCCCCGTGCTCGGGATCGTCGCCGCCGTGCTCACCGTCACGCTGGTGTGCGGGGTGCAGTCGCTGCTCGGCGCGGTCGCCGTGGACAAGCTCACTTCCCGGCGGGCCGCGGGGCAGTCCCGCGTCGGCCGCTCCGATCTCGACCGGGAGCTGCTCGGGCAGGGCGCCGCCAATGTCGTCTCCGGCGCGCTCGGCGGGCTGCCGGTCGCCGGGGTCGCGGTGCGCAGCGTGGCCAATGTGCGGGCGGGCGCCGCCAGCAGGAACTCCACGATGCTGCACGGCGTTTGGGTAGTAGTAGCCGCCCTGCTGCTCGTCCCCGTCCTGGAGCTGATCCCGCTCGCCGCGCTCGCCGCCCTGGTGATGGCCGTCGGCATCCAGATGGTGAGCCTGAACCACATCCGCACCATCACCCGCCACCGCGAGATCCTCGTCTACGCGATCACGACACTCGGCGTGGTCTTCCTGGGCGTGCTCGAAGGCGTGGCCCTCGGCGTCGCCGTCGCCGTGACCGTCGCGCTGCACCGCCTCGCCAGGACCCGGATCACACACGCCGAGGAGGACGGCGTCCACCACGTCCGTGTGCGCGGACAGCTGACGTTCCTCGCGGTGCCGAGGCTCAGCAGGGCGCTGCATCTCGTACCCCAAGAGGCGGCCACCATCGTCGAGTTGGACGGCTCGTTCATGGACCATGCCGCGTACGAGGCGCTGCAGTGCTGGCAGGAAGCGCATACCGCGCAGGGCGGCAGAGTCGAGGTGACCGGGCGCGCGGGGACGCGGATCGCCGAGCCCGCGAGCACGTCGCACTCCTGCTGCCGCCCCTGGACGGCCTGGCGCAACCACCACTGCGACCGCCCCGAGGAGACACCGGGCGACGGGCGGCCCAGCGGGCATCAACTGGCGCGCGGCATCAGCGCGTTCCAGCGGAACACGGCCCCGCATGTGCGGGGCGAGCTGGCCCGCCTCGCGCGTGAGGGGCAGCGTCCCTCGCAGCTCTTCCTGACCTGTGCCGACTCCCGGCTCGTCACATCGATGATCACGTCGAGCGGCCCCGGCGACCTCTTCGTCGTACGCAATGTCGGCAATCTGGTGCCGCTGCCGGGTGCCGAGAGCGGGGACGACTCGGTGGCCGCGGCGATCGAGTACGCCGTGGACGTGCTGAAGGTGCGGTCCATCACCGTGTGCGGGCACTCCGGGTGCGGGGCGATGCAGGCCCTGCTCAACACGCCGCCCGGCGGCGCCCAGACGCCCCTGCGGCGGTGGCTGCGGCACGGGATGCCGAGCCTGGAGCGCATGGCGGCGTACGACACCGACAAGGCCTGGGCCCGGCTTGCGGGGCGGGCGCCCGCGGACGCGGTCGAGCAGCTCTGTCTGACCAATGTGGTGCAGCAGTTGGAGCATCTGCGCGGCCATGAGGCGGTGGCCCGGCGGATGGCCGAGGGCGCGCTCGAACTGCACGGGATGTACTTCCACGTAGGTGAGGCGCAGGCCTATCTGCTGACCGAGGGTCAGGACGAGGTCTTCGACCAGGTGACACCGGCCCAGGAGGATGAGCCATCTGCCCGAGTACAGGTCTAAACCAATTTTCGGCAGGCTCTTGTCACCAGGGGTATACGTCTGATGAGCTGTGGCTTGGGACACAACGGACACCCTGGGAATGGGAGATGTCGTGAGCAACGAAAGCCTGGCCAACCTTCTCTAGTAGGCAATGGACGGACGCTCGTTGCGTGACCTGCGGTTATGCCGCTGCTCGTCGCCCGATCGTGGCCGGGGGCTCTTCCCAGACGGCCACGGGGACGGCGTACGGCACGATGACCTCGCCGTCCGGGTCCTTCATCTTCGGGTACGCCCAGACGCCGCGTAGCAGCGTGCGCAGGAGGGCCCGTCGGGTGTCGACCGGTGTGATCGTCCAGCGGTCGATCAGGCCGCGGATCACCGGCAGATAGTCGGCCTTTGTGGCCTCGGTCTGGTCCGTTCTCGTGTCGAGCGCGGCTAGCTCTTCGGTGACGGAGTTCTGCTCCGTCGTGAGCCGGTCGCGCTCGCGGGTGTAACTGTCCTCGGGGATGACGCCCCGTGAGACAAGGCTCGTTTGCGTGTCGAGTTCGTTCTGAATCTCAGTGAGCCTGTCGCGTAGCCGCTTGCGTGCGGCCTCAAGTCGTGCGGCCGGTGTGGTCGGTTCCTCCTTCAGCTTCTTGGGGTTTGCTGTCTCTTCGGGCCGCGAGTTTGGCGGCCTCGGCCTCGATCTCGTCGGCCCACTCTGCGAGGCGTTCGAGCACGGCTGCTCGATCGCAGCATGCGCAACCTCGTCACCACCCCCACCCCCGGACAGGCCACGGCCGCCGCCATGGCCGCAAAGACCAACGCGGCCACCAGCGCCGCGGGCGCAGGTGGCGGGCGCATCGTCCTGGACATCACCGGCGCCGACGGCGAGTTCAAGCGGCTCATCCGCCGCATGGTCCGCGTCGACGGCCGCGGCTCGGTACAGACCGCATTCGGCGCCTGATAGCGACGGGCACAGAGCCCGCCAACATCAGGTGCCGACATCACGGCGCGGTACGGCCCCTACCAGAGCGGCGAGAAGGCGATCTGGTAGATCCCAATAGCGTCAAAGTCGTCTCTTGCGTCGGCGGCCGCCGTGGTGGCCCCGCCCATGAGGGCAACAGCCGCCAGGGTGACGGCCGCCAGCACTGAACGCATACGCATCGTGTTTCTCCTTCAGATAGTCCGTCCGACGCCCATATGCGTTCTCGGGACGTGGCTCGGGGACCGTACGCATGCGGTTGATCAACTCGAATGCAGCCTGATCTTCGTCCACACGGCCGATCTCCTTCGACATCTGAGAGGAGGTCCCGTTCGTGGCATTCCCCGACGACCCGCTCGGCGTCCGCGTCGAGCTGTACCTCGGCGGCGCGTGGCTCGACATCACCGGCGACGTGTTCACCGAAAACCCGATCACGATCACGCGCGGGCGCCCCGACGAGGGCACCCACACCGACGCGGCTACCTGCTCGTTCGTCCTGGACAACACCAGTGGCCGCTACAGCCCGCGTAACCCGCGCTCCGACCTGTACGGGCGCCTCGGCCGCAACACCCCGGTCCGTGTCTCCGTCGCCCCGCTGGGCCCCGCCGGGCCGCGTCTGGTCCGCTTCCTGGGCGAAGTGCCCGGCTGGCCCGTGAAGTGGGGCACTCCGTACGACGTGCGGGTGTCCGTGACGGCCGCGGGCATCCTGCGCCGACTCGGGCAGGGCGCGGCGCCGATGCAATCCGCGATGCGCCGCGAAATCTCCAACCCCGCCCGCACGTCCATCGTGGCGTACTGGCCGCTTGAGGACGGCGCGGCCTCAACCGAGTTCGCTTCGGCGCTGCCCGGTGCGGCTCCCATGCGCATCACGATGACCGGGATCAAACCGGCCGCCTACACCGGTCACTTGGCCTCCGACGCACTGCCCACCCTCGGCGAGGGCGCGGCTACCGGCACCGTGCCCGTCTACCCCACGACCGGGGAAAACGCCCTGCGGTTCTTCGCCGCGTTCCCGGATACCGCGCCTGAAGCCGAGACCGTGCTGTGCAGCTTCGCCACCACCGGGCTTATCTCGCGGTGGACCATCACACTGCGCCCCGACGGGCGGCTGAGCATGTACGGCCGCAACGTCCTGGGCGTGCTTTTCGTCGACCTGACCGCGGGCGGGAACTCCCTGCTCGGCAAGAAGGTCAACATCGGCCTTGACCTCATACAGACCGGCACTCTCACCGACTGGCGGCTCTACTACATCGACATCGACGCCTACACCTACGAAGGCGGACCCGCCCCGGAGCGGAGCGGCAACACCGTCCCCAACGCCGTCGGCCGGATCACCCACATCGGAGTGGGCGGCGGCAAGGCGGGCGAGATCGCCCTCGGGCATGTCGTCCTAGCCAACGCCGCCGCCGCGTACAGCGGGACCGGCCGCGCGATGATCGGGTGGGCGGGCGAGACCATCGCCAACCGCCTCCGTCGCCTCGCCGACGAAGAAGAGATCCCGTTCACCTACACCGGCCGCCCCAACGCCGCCGGAACCCGGCTCGGCGCGCAAACCGTCGCCGCCCTGCTCGACCTGTTCCAGGATGCCGCGGACGCCGACGGCGGCATGTTCCACGAGTAGCGCGACGCCCTCGCGCTCGCCTACCGCACCCGCGCCACCCTCTACACACAGGCGCCCGCGCTCACCCTCGACTACGCCGGACGCGAGGTCGTCGCCCCGCTCGAACCCGTCGACGACGACCAGGCGGTACGCAACGACGTCACGGTGCAGCGCACGGGCGGCAGCTCGGCACGCGCCGTCTGCGAGAGCGGCCCCCTCTCCGTGCTTCCGCCGCCGGACGGCATCGGCCGCTACACCGACAGTCGGACCCTCAACCTGTACTCCGACGATCAGTGTTCGCCCTACGCGTGGTGGGGACTGCACCGCGGCACGTGGGACGAAGCGCGCTACCCGTCCGTGTCGGTGGCCCTGCACGAGGCGCCGCACCTGACCGAGGCCGTCGCCACGGTCGACGTCGGCGACCGCGCCGCCATCCTCAACCCCCCGCCGTGGCTCCCGCCCGGCACCATCGAGCTGCTCGTCGAGGGCTACACCGAGACCCTCGGCGTGCGCACGTGGGAGATCACGTTCACGTGCTCGCCCGGCGGGCCGTGGCTGGTCGCCACCCTCGACGACGTCGCGTACGCGGTCGCCGGAAGCGACGGCACCGAACTGGCCGCCGCCCTCGACCAGGCCACGACCGTGCTCGACGTACGGGTTACCGAGGGCCCGCAATGGCCCACGGCCGCGCTCCCGCTGAACTCCAATGCGGACGTGCCCGCCGGCCTGGTCGGCTGGACGCCCTACGGCGGCGCGCTCGCCCGCATCCCCACCCCAGACCCGGTGGCGGGCATGGGCGCCTGGTCCGTGCAGTTCACCCCGGACGGCATCGAGGAGTACCCCAACGTCGGCAGCGACCTCCTGCCGGTCATCGCAGCCACCCGCTACACCGTCGCGGGGGGGGGGCGCGGCGCCCCCCGGCGCGGGGCGCGGGCGCCCCCCCCCCCCCCCGGCGCCCCCGCCCCGCGTCTGGAAGCAGCCGTGCGGGAACCCGGCGCGCAGGAAG
>NZ_JBHYIG010000057.1:0-27938 GCF_042740015.1 Streptomyces sp. NPDC059037 | reverse complement strand
GCATACGAGCTTAACCCAAAGCGGGCCACCCACCCCCCGCGCTTATAGGAACCAACCCCAAACCCCGAGGGGGGGTGGCTGCGCTGCGCCACCACCCGCACCGTGGACCTCGACATCAACTGGTTCGACGCCGGGGGCGAATACCTCGACACCGCCGCCAGCAGTCAGCGCGTGGCCGCAGGCGTCTGGACGTGGTTCGAGGAGGTGTTCACCGCACCGGCCGGGGCCGCCTTCGCCAACATCGCCGCCACCGTCCCCGACTTCCCGCCCGTCGTCGACGTGCTGACCGCGACCCGCCTCACGCTGCGCCCCACCCTCGACGGCGAGGCGCCCGGCGTGTTCCCCATCGCCATAGAGATCTGGGGCGAACACCTCGACGTGCGCGGCATCGCGCCGTCCGCGACCGCCGGACTCCAGACATTCACCGTCACCCGCGGCACCAACGGCCTCGCACTCGCGCATCATGCGGGCGCCACCGTGCAACTCGCCCGACCCGCAATCTCTCCGCTTTAGGCTGGCACATCGCCCACGAAATTGGGACTCCCTATTGCAGCACAGCCAGCATCCTGTGCCCTATCGTCAGTCCATGGGCACGGCCGGTGAGGCCAAACCGAATGTCGAGGAACGCCGGGGGCGACGACTTCGACGAGTCGGTCTGCTGATCTTGGCTGTTACGGCCGGGATATTTCTACTCTTCCAGGCCATTGGAGACCCCTGGGATCGCGCCCCCCCGCCAGCCATCCCAGTCACCGGCTCTTGGGATCCCGACAACGGCGCCAGTGACGGCGGCTCCGGCGGGGGTTCTACCGCTACCCCCTCACCATCCGAGACCGACTCCGAGACGTCTCCGGGCGGGCCTGGAGGGACCGGCGGGCCTGGCGGGCCTGGCGAACCAGCGCCCAGCGCCAACAGCGCGGCTGAGATCATTAAGGCCGTCGCCTATCTCGTCGGAGCTCTTGGCGGCACTCTGACTGCTGTGCTTGGGCATATCGCCTTTGTTCGGGCTCACAGTCGACCGCACTCCTAGGACGCCATCTCAGTTGGGCATTCTGCGGCACCGGTTTTCCCCCGGCCCTTCTGCCGCCAATCGCACACCAAGCGAAGCAACCAGCACTGCTAACCGTCGCGCGATCACGCCGGTCGAAACGACGTCATAGGAGGCACCCTGTCCACGCCCGTTGCTCAGTGGCTCCCCGGCATGCAGATGACCGCGGGGCGCCTCCAATACATGCTGGAGAGGCTCTCCGAGTCCCTGACCGTCACCGCGTACGGAGCGGTCGGCATCGGGACCGTGGACGATGCCCCGGCGATTCAGGCCGTGCTGAACGCCGCCAAGATTCGCGGGGGTTGGGTGATCGTGCCGCCCGGTACCTACCTGCTCGCCACGCTCCCGCTCCGCATCTACCGCAACACCCGCCTGACCCTGCTCCCTGGGGCGCGTTTCGTGCGCGGCGCCGCCGAGACCATGCTCATCAACGGCGACGCCGGACAGAACCTGAGCGGCTACACCGGCCACGGCAACATCACCGTCGAGGGCGGCGTCTGGGACTGCCAGGGCACCGCTCCGGGGCTCACTGCCTCGGCCATGTGCATCAGCATCGGCCACGCCCGCGACATCACC
The DNA here is from genome assembly GCF_042740015.1 of Streptomyces sp. NPDC059037. Lineage (NCBI taxonomy): Bacteria > Bacillati > Actinomycetota > Actinomycetes > Kitasatosporales > Streptomycetaceae > Streptomyces > Streptomyces sp. NPDC059037. The sequence goes on along the minus strand of NZ_JBHYIG010000057.1, from coordinate 26,317 downwards.
ATTCGGGACGTCGAGATACGGGATGTGTCCGGCTACCACGCCATCGAACTCAACTCGACGAAGCGCGGGACCATCGAGAACTGCCGCTTCCTGGGCTACTACGACCCTGGCGCCCGCGACTTCTCCGAGGCCGTACAGCTCGACTTGGCCAAGTCGTCGGGGGTGTTCGGCGGCTTCGGTCCCTACGACCACACACCGTGCGAGGACATCCTCATATCCGGTTGCTACTTCGGAGCATCCGGCACGAACCTCACCACGGCGTGGCCGCGCGGTATCGGCTCGCACTCCGCGACGATCACCAAGTACCACCGCCGAGTTCGGGTCTCCGACTGCACCTTTGAGGGCGTCACCCAGTACGCCGTCAGTGCCTACAACTGGGAAGACGTCGCCGTGACCGGCTGCAACTTCAGTGGCTGCGGCTCCGGGGTGCGCTTCCGCACGGTGATCCTCACCGACACCGAGGACACCAAGCGCCCCGACGGCACGCAGACCGGCGCCTCGCAGGCCATGCGCAACCTGACCGTCACCGGCTGCACCTTCCGCAGCGGCGGCGGCGGCTACAACGAGCCGATCGTCGCCCTCGGCGAGACGTCCGGGCAGATCCTCAACCTGACCATCGGCGACAACGCCATCGATGGCAGCACCGCCGGACAGAACGGCATCCGCCTCCAGCAGGTACAGCGGTTCGCCATCTCCGGAAACACGGTCTCCAGCGTGGACGGCACCGCCGTGTCGATGGAGAACGCGGACAACGGCGCGGTAACCGGCAACCAGATCTACACCCCCGGCTCACACGGCCTCACCGCCATCACCTGCACGCACATGTCGATGACCGGGAATCAGGTGCTGTACCCGGGCGGGAACGGCGTCCTGGTCCAAGACGGCAACAACATCCATATCCGCGACAGTTACATCAAGAGCCCCGGACGCTCGGCGAACAACACCTACTACGGCATCCGCCTGAGTAGTACCGCCTCGTCTATCTCCCTGTCCGGGATCAAGGTCCGCCCCAACGGATCGGGCAACGAGGCAATCAACGGCTTCTCCGCGACGAACACGTGCAGCCTCGTTGCCCGCTACGGCAACGACTGGCGCGGTACGGAGTTCACCGGCGGCGCCCTCGACGACAAGTCACCGGCCCCGCAGACCCTCGCGACCGACCTCGCCTGAGACGCGGCCGAGGTCCCACGAACGAAGGGCTCGGTTCGCGCAGACGGGTCATGATCGTTTTCTCCGCATGCCGGATCGGTGATACCTGGCACCTGAACGGTCCGTTCCCTCGCCAGGAGGCACCCATGCGTATGCGCACAATCCTCACCACAGCCGCCCTCGTCACCGCCACCGTCATCGGTGGGGCCAGCACGGCCGCCGCCGATGGCGAACCAGGCGCTGGCGCCTCGGGCAGCCCTGTCAACTCTCCCGGCACCGTCAGCGCCCCCCTCATCCAGGTGCCGGAGCAGATGCCCGTCGCTTTGTGCAAGAGCGCCGCCAGCCTTGTCGGCCTCGGCAACGCCTGCTGACGACCCGTAGAACTCTGGGCCCTTGCCGCCCATCCGCTGAGTTCCCACCCCCTAGCCCCGTACCTGATCAGGTGCGGGGCTTCGTCATGTCTGGAGTCTTCCCCTTGGCACGCATGCCCGGCGCCATATGGCGCCCCATCCCGATCAACTTCACCAACGACGGACAGGACCAGGTCCGCGGCGTCGTCGTGCACATCATGGCCGGAACGCTCGCCGGTACGGATAGCTGGTTCCGCAACCGCGACGCCCGCGCGTCGAGCCACTTCGGCACCGGCAAGGGCGGACAGCTCTATCAGTGGGTCGACACCAGCGACCGCGCGTGGGCGCAGGCCGCGGGCAACCCGGCATGGCTGTCCATCGAGAACGAAGGGCGGGGCGGCGACGCCCTCACCGACGACCAGCTCGACCGCAACGCGCAGGTACTCGCGTGGGCCCACACGACCTACGGCGTGCCCCTCAGAGTCGCCACCTCGACCAGCGACCGCGGCCTCGCCTATCACGGCCTCGGCGGAAGCGCATGGGGCGGACACACGTCCTGCCCCGGCTCCCGCATCGTCGCTCAGCTGCCCGAGATCGTCCGCCGGGCAAAGAAGCTCGCCGGCGACAACAGCGGCACCACGCCGGACAAGCACAAGCCGTACACCCCGCCGCCGTTCCCCAACGGCCTCGCCCCGGGCCGCAAGAGCCCGTCCGCCAAGCCCCTACAGCGTGCACTCAAGGCCGCCGGATACCTCGCCAAGAACGTGCCCGAGGCCGACGCGTACGGACTGCAGACCCAAGCCGCCGTGGCCCGCTTCCACAACGCCCACCCCGCCTACCGCGCCGCGGGCACCTCCCACGACCCGGCCATCGGCCCGCGCGGCTGGGCCGCCCTGCACCGCCTCGCCCACACCAAGTAGGGAGCACCACCCCATGACCGACGCCACGCGCCGCACACTGCGCACCCTCGTACAGACCACCATCGCCCTCGCCGCGACAATGCCCGCCATCGTCCAGGCATCCGGCATCCCCGAAACCCTGCCGTGGGTCGCCGGCGCCCTCGCCATCGCGGGCGGCCTCTCCCGCGTGATGGCCCTCCCCGGCGTCCAGACGCTCATGCCCGCGTGGCTGCGCACGGACCAGGACACCGGGGGTGGCAACGGGTGACCCAGCCCTCGCCGGACCCCGATCCGGGGGTAGCCGTCGAGCTGGAACGCATCCGCCGCACGCTCGAAGTTGGCTTCACCCGCACCGATGGAGCCCTCGCCCTGCTCGTGCAACGCAACGACCAGACCGACCACAAGCTCGACGACCTCGAAACGCGCCTCGACGACCTCGAACGCCGACGGTGGCCACTGCCCACCGTGGCCGCCCTGGTGGGTTTCGGCGGCTTCGCCTTGGCCGCCCTCGGGCAGCTCGCTGCCCGCTGATCGCCCGCCACCACTCGCCATGCACAACGCAAAGCCCCCGTCCCGGCGCTTGCCGGGGCGGGGGCCATCTGCCGTTGAGCGAGACCGTCAGCTCACTGCATCCTCGATCGCCTCAAAGATGTCGGCATCGGTCGCTTGCTGCCACCCGGGAAGGTCCGGCCAGTCAGCCACGTATCCGGGCTTGGGGTCCTCAAAGTGCTTGTACATCTGGGCAGTCCAGCACGTAGCGACGAACCGGCCCTTCTGCTCGCGGCTCAGCCGTGAAGCGTGGCCGCCGCTCAGGTCGAGGAACTGCCGCACCTGCTCATACACGGTGCCCGCTGCCTTCCGCTCCCACTCGGGCGTGTCCTCCCAAGGAGTCACGTAGCCAGGCTTCGGTTCGCCCGGGAAGTGCTTCCGCACGCTGGCGATCCATGTTTCCCGGAACAGCCGGGCACCCTCGGTCTCCGACATGGCAACCCCTCTCGTCACGTCGTGCTCAGTGTGGCGATCTCGGCGCCCAGCTCGGCAACGCGGCGGTCGTGAGCGAGTGAGCCGATCTCGGCCTGTAGCCCCTGGAGTCTACGGGCGACGTATCCGGAGGAAGATTGACGGGCGAGCCGCAGGGCCTCACGTCCGAAGGTGAGGACCTGGTCGGGGTCGCGCCGCTTGGCGCCGATCGCGGCGAGATCCGAGAGCACCACTCCGCGCCTGCGGAACGATTGGCCTTGGGCAAGGGCGCCTTGCTTCAACGCGCTCGTGAGCGCCGTCTCGGCGAGGTCGAGCCGCCCAAGCTGTACGTACCGGGCGCCGCGTTCCTCGGCGAGCCGTGAACCGTCGAACCGCAGCCAACCGCCATTGTGGGCGTGGCTCCCGAGGTCGAGCACCTTCTCGGCTTCATCGAGCGCGCGCTCGCACGAGTCGAGATCACCCGCGCCCGCGTACGCCTCTGCCTGTATGGAAGCGACCCACTGCCGAGTGGACAAGGAGTTGTCACCGCGCTTGGCGACCCGCCCGGCAACCGACAACAGGCCTACAGCCTCTTGGTAGTTGCGCCCGGCCATCTCCACGTATGCGTGTCGTACGAGGGCGCACGCCCAGAGGTCGAATGCGGCGGCCTCCTTACTCGCCGTCGCGGCCAGGGCGTAGGACGCCGCGGCGTCGGTATGCCTGTTGCCATCGAACGCCAGCTCTCCCGCTAGCTGAAAGAGATCGCCCGCGGCCACACACAGCGTGTCGGTGGAGCCCGCCCGGTCGGCGAGGTTCTCGTTCAACGCGACAAGCTGTTCGCTCACGATGGGCTGAACAGCCCTCTTCGAGCGGGCGAGTTGGTAGACCTGCCACAGGTGCCCGTTCATCCGCAGGAAGCCCGCAGCGTCGCCTTGCTCGGCATCGTCTGCCGCTGCCTCCGCCTCGTCATCAGGCAAGGCCGCGAGAGCGCTTGTCACGGCGATAACACGTAGGAACTCGCGCCGGATCATGTCGTCATCCCCTGGGCCGTAGGAGTCGCGCGATGACAACCCCGCAGGCTCCTCAGGGGTGGTTGGTGAGTTCGGGAGCAGGGTGTCGAGCGCGGCCAGTTCGACTTTCAGCAGCTCAGCCAGTTTCGGACGTAATGGCGGCTGAAGTTCAGTCTCACCCCTCTCCCACCGGCCAACCGTGGTGCGGTCAACGCCGAGTTGGGCGGCAAGACTCTCTTGACTGTAACCCAGGGCTTTTCGTCGTTTCGAGAGACTCATGCCGACCTCCCTCCCGTGCCCGCGTGCGCGCGCTCGTGCATCAGACGTGCCTCAAGAGTGCCGCATGAATGCCGTGGCCACCCCCTATACGGCGCGGTTCCCTTGAAGGTGTCAGACGGGGAAATGCCGAGGCCAGCGAGAGGCACAGGCCATGACGATGACGAACAAGAAACCGTCCATGAGGTGGCGGGAAGCTGCCTGGGCGGCGGTCATCGACGTACAGACCGCTACCTCCGTGATGACCTCACCGGAGCCCCACATTGACCGACTGGCAGTCCTGTTACTGCCTAGCGAGCCTGAATCGGCCAGCACTGCACGTGAATTCGTCCGTGAGCACGTCGGCCACCACGTACCTGATGCGGGCGAGGCCTACGTCGACAACGTCCTACTGATCACCAGCGAGCTGGTCACGAACTCCATCCGCTACGGCACCAAACCCGACGACTCCGTACGCCTCGTCATCGACACCGACGACCGGCGAACGCGCATCGAGGTACACGACCCCATCCGCCGCCGGCCCCGGCCGCGCCCCGAATCCGACCAACACGACCGCGGGCGCGGCCTGATCATCCTCGACGCCCTGTGCCCCGGCCAATGGGGAGTCTTCGACACTCCCCCCGGCAAAGCCGTATGGGCGGAGGTGAAGGCGAGATGACCATGCCTGGCCTCGACATCCCGCCCGGTCCCGGTTTCGTTTCCAGCGTGGCCGCCGCAACCGGCATTCATCACACACCCGCGTACGACATCGCCCAACTGCTGATCACGCACCCCGGGCCCCGACGGACGAATGAAACGACAGAGACCGTCGAGGACGGAATGCGCCGCCTCGCTATTTCGCTCCACTTGGGCCCTGGCGCCCAAACGCCACCGGTGATCGGTCCGCGCATTCTCATGTGGCGCGAGGCCATCGCGCTGGACTACGGACACGATCAGTACGTGATGACGATCCCCTCGCCCTCACAGGAATGGGTCCAGGTGATCGGCAACGGCGCCCTGTGCCGGGTGTGCCTCGTGCTCACGCCCATTGCGATCACAGCCGACCAGGAAGCAACCGACAAACACCTACGTGAGTGCTTCAGCCGCGGCGCGGTCCTGTGGGGCACCACGTATGCCCGGCGCCGATTCGAGCGCATCGGGACGTAAGTTCCGTCCCACCAGCCGTGAACAGAAAGACCGGCCGGTTGGGCGGTCAGCAAGTGCAAGCACCCATCCCCTACATGGAGGCAGGCACGTGACCACAGCCCAAGAGCGCACCGCAACCGACGCGCGAACGCTGCTGGACGAGGAAATGCGGGCGACCCTCGTTTCCAACACGCTCGACAAGCTCCCACAGCTCACCGAAGAGAAGGCCGAGCGAGGGGTCGGCCAGATGCTCGCCTTCCTCGCCGCCTGCGCCTACAGCGACAGGCCGCTCAGCCCCTCTCCCCTGGTCGATGACTTCTGGCACGCCTTCCTGATGTACACCCAGGCGTATCAGGAGTTCTGCGAGCGGAAGTTCGGCAAGATGCTGCACCACAAGCCCGGCTTCCTCGACCGCGACGAACACGGCGGCGGCAAGGCACTGCGCGCTCGGACCGTCGACGCGATCACCCTCGCCGGGTACGAGATCGACATGGAGTTCTGGCCCGAGCTGGACCTCGCTGAGTGCTCGCAGTGCCACGCGAATTGCAGCGACAGCCCGAACCACCCCCCGACCCGCACCTGACGCTCCTCTGTCGGCCCTCGGTCTGTGCCACGCTGTGGCGAGGCCGAGGGCCGCCCCCTTGTACCCACCGACTCGGGAGCACGGTTGGACCGCATCGACTGGCACGACCTACCAGCGGCGACACGAACCGCTGTCGAGCGGCATACCGGACCGGTGGACAAGGCCGAGACCGCGCCGCACGGTGTGATGTCCCAACTCGCCTGCACGGTCCATGCGCAGGACGCCCGAACGTTCATCAAGGGAACCCGCCTCGACGACCCGCAAGCGTGGGTCTACCGCCACGAAGCCGCCGTGACCCGCGAGGCCGCCCACGCGCCACGTGTGCTGTGGGAACTCGAGGCCGGCGACTGGCTGCTCTTCGGCTACGAGTACATCAACGGCCACCACCCCAACCTGTCCCCCGGGTCCCCCGACCTCGACGCCCTCGTACGGACGCTCACAGCCGTGTCCCAAGCCCCCTGGCCCGAGGCCCTGCGAAAGAAGCCGCTCCACACCCGGTGGACCGACTTCCTTCCCGAGGACGTGCCGCCGGAACTGCAAGGCCGAAGCCTCGCCCACACCGACATGTCCCCCCTCAACATGCTCGTGACCCCCGACGGAGCCCTACGGCTGCTCGATTGGGCCCTCGCCTGCCCCGCTCCGGCATGGGCCGACGCCGCGCTGACGATCCCCCGCCTGATCTCTGCGGGCCACACCGCCGAGCAGGCCGAGAAGATCGCCGAGCAAGTCCCCGCGTACCGCGCCGCCGAGCCGACGGCCGTCACGACCTTCGCGCGCACCGTTTACGCGGCGTGGGAGAGCTGGGAACGAACCCGCCCGCTCCCTCACCGAGCAGCCCTCACCGCCGCGGCCCGAATGTGGGCCGAGCACCGGGGGTAGAGGCTGGTTCATGCGCTCCTAGGGCCTGTCCGATGGGTCAGTCGTCGCTGAACAGCCATGAGCATCAGCCTCCACGTCAGTCCTTGCCCCTACTGAGCTGTGACATGGAGTGTTTGAAGACGGGCCCGCAGCAAGCCGAGTACGAGCAACTCCTCACCGAGTGGACCGCAGTCGTCCGAGCAGACGTCGTCACCGCCGCCTGAGGCTTTCCACGACCAGATGACAGATCGCCCATCTTCGGGCCGGAACTCCCGGCCTTGCGGTACGGTCCATGCCCCTGACGAGCCATGGGGGAACCATGAGAAGCCGTCTGATCGCAGCCGGAGTCGCCTGCCTCGCACTTACCGCATGCGGCAGCAGCGGCAGCGACGAGAAGCCAGATGCCGAGAAACCCGCCAGCAGCTCCGAGGAAGCGAGTACGCCACGCCCTGAAGTGATTGCCTTCGGCAAGCCCGCAACTACCACAGGTGACGAAGGTGCTGGGGTCCTGGAGATCACCCCCACAAACGTGGTCTTCACCGCTACGGACGGCATCTCCGACGCCAAATACGGCATGTTCGCCGTCATCACGACCAAGAGCCGCGCCATGACAGGCGCGGCAGCCGAACAGACCGCTCCCATCAGCAACGGAGGGTGGGAGTGGATCGCCTCTGATGGACAGACCATCAGCACCCTGGATGGCGAAGCCACCAGCGTCACCATCGACCGCTACAACAACGCCGGCCCCGTCGAACCAGGCACCTACCAGCTAGGCCTTGAAGTTTTCGATTTGACGCCGAAGCAAGCGCGGGGCGGCACGCTTATCTACCGTGACGGCGACAACATGGCGCACAAATGGAAGATGCCCAGCAAGGACACTGGGCCGGACGTGACCGGACTGAAGAGGGAACTCCGGTAGACACAACAACGACCCCGCCCCTGCGCGTGGACGGAGCGGGGAGCTCACCCCAGCCAGCTTGACCCGTCGGACAGGCCCCAGAGCGCCTCGGGCCGGTGCACGTTGTCCGACCCCACAACGACACGTGCCGCTGCCGTCCTCACCCCCTGTACCTCCGCTGTTCCCAGATGTCAGGATCGGAGAGGGGTTGACCAGCACTCACAACCGCAGAAGAATCCATGCGGTTGTCAGATTGGTCTAAACCACGGGCCGCAGTTGTCTGCATGTTGTTGGGAGTCACGAAGTGAGCGAGCGTCCGTCCATCGCCAACATGCTTAAGGAAGAGCGAAGGTTCGCGCCGCCGGCCGACCTGGCGGCCAACGCCAACGTCACCGCGGAGGCGTATGAACAGGCCAAGGCTGACAGGCTCGGCTTCTGGGCCGAGCAGGCCCGCCGGCTGACCTGGGCCACCGAACCGACCGAGACGCTGGACTGGTCGAACCCGCCGTTCGCGAAGTGGTTCGCCGACGGCAAGCTCAACGTCGCGTACAACTGCGTGGACCGCCATGTGGAGGCCGGCAACGGCGACCGCGTGGCGATCCACTTCGAGGGTGAGCCCGGTGACAGCCGGGCCATCACCTACGCCGAGCTGAAGGACGAGGTCAGCCGCGCCGCGAACGCGCTGACCGAGCTGGGTGTCCGGCAGGGCGACCGGGTCGCCGTCTATCTGCCGATGATCCCCGAGGCCGTCGTGGCGATGCTGGCCTGCGCCCGCATCGGCGCCGCGCACTCCGTGGTCTTCGGCGGCTTCTCCGCCGACGCCATCGCCACGCGCGTGAAGGACGCCGACGCCAAGGTCGTCATCACCTCCGACGGCGGCTACCGCAGGGGCAAGGCCGCCGCGCTCAAGCCGGCGGTGGATGACGCCGTCTCGCGCGACGGCAGCTCCGTCGAGCACGTCCTCGTCGTACGCCGTACGGGCCAGGACGTGGCGTGGACCGAGGGCCGCGACGTGTGGTGGCACGAGCTCACCGAGCGGCAGTCCGCCGAGCACACCCCGGAGGCCTTCGACGCGGAGAACCCGCTCTTCATCCTCTACACGTCGGGTACGACGGGTAAGCCGAAGGGCATCCTGCACACGTCCGGCGGCTATCTCACGCAGGCCGCGTACACCCACCACGCCGTCTTCGACCTCAAGCCGGAGACCGACGTCTACTGGTGCACGGCCGACATCGGCTGGGTGACCGGCCACTCGTACATCACGTACGGGCCGCTGGCCAACGGCGCGACGCAGGTCATGTACGAGGGCACGCCCGACACCCCGCACCAGGGGCGCTTCTGGGAGATCGTGCAGAAGTACGGGGTGACGATCCTCTACACGGCGCCGACGGCCATTCGTACGTTCATGAAGTGGGGCGACGACATCCCCGCGAAGTTCGACCTGTCCTCGCTGCGCGTCCTCGGGTCGGTCGGTGAGCCGATCAACCCCGAGGCGTGGATCTGGTACCGGAAGAACATCGGCGCCGACACGTGCCCGATCGTGGACACCTGGTGGCAGACCGAGACCGGCGCGATGATGATCTCGCCGCTGCCGGGCGTCACCGAGACCAAGCCGGGCAGTGCCCAGCGCGCGCTGCCGGGCATCTCCGCCACCGTCGTCGACGACGAGGCTCAGGAGGTGCCGAACGGCGGCGGTGGATATCTCGTCCTGACCGAGCCGTGGCCCTCGATGCTGCGCACCATCTGGGGCGACGACCAGCGGTTCATCGACACCTACTGGTCGCGGTTCGAAGGCAAGTACTTCGCCGGAGACGGTGCCAAGAAGGACGACGACGGCGACATCTGGCTCCTCGGGCGGGTCGATGACGTGATGCTCGTTTCCGGGCACAACATCTCCACCACCGAGGTCGAGTCGGCGCTCGTCTCGCACCCCTCCGTCGCCGAGGCGGCGGTCGTCGGCGCGGCGGACGAGACGACGGGTCAGGCCATCGTGGCCTTCGTGATCCTGCGGAGTTCCGCCGACGCGGAGGCCGAGGGACTCGTCGCGGATCTGCGGGGCCACGTGGGCACGACGCTGGGCCCGATCGCCAAGCCGAAGCGGATCCTGCCGGTGGCGGAGCTGCCGAAGACGCGGTCCGGGAAGATCATGCGGCGGCTGCTGCGTGACGTCGCGGAGAACCGGGAGCTGGGTGACGTCACCACGCTGACCGACTCCTCGGTCATGGACCTGATCCAGACGAAGCTGCCGGCTGCGCCGAGCGAGGACTAGTCAGGCGCCGGCCTGCTTGGCCGGACGTACGCGAGAGGGCATCCGGCACCGCGCCGGGTGCCCTTCTTGCGCTTAAAGTGACGATCGCCGGATACGTCCGGACGCATGTTAGGTAAGCTAAGGATCGCGTCAACATCGCGACAAGAAGTACCTAGGTGCGCCGGGAAGTCTGGTCGGCATGTGATTCGTCCTGCCTACCGACCGGAGGTCGACCCCCGTGGCCGCGCCCGCACCCAGCAACAACCGCAAGGTACTCGGACGGCTCTCGCTGCCCGAGCGGAACTTCGTCGCGAACGCGCTGCGTGCCGAGACCGTCGGCGGTGTCCTCCTCCTCGTCGCCGCCGTCACCGCGCTGATCTGGGCGAACACGGCCGGCGGGTCGTACAAATCCGTGAGCGGGTTCCACATAGGCCCCGGCTCCCTCGGCCTCGACCTCTCCATCCAGCACTGGGCCGCCGACGGACTCCTCGCCGTCTTCTTCTTCGTCGCCGGCATCGAACTCAAGCGCGAGCTGGTCGACGGCGATCTGCGCGACCCCAGGGCCGCCGCCCTGCCCGTCGTCGCGGCGCTCTGCGGCATGGCCGTGCCCGCCCTCGTGTACGTCCTGACCAACACCGTCGGCGGCGGCTCGATGGACGGCTGGGCCGTGCCGACCGCCACCGACATCGCCTTCGCGCTCGCCGTCCTCGCGGTCATCGGCACGTCCCTGCCGTCCGCGCTGCGCGCCTTCCTGCTCACGCTCGCCGTCGTCGACGACCTCTTCGCGATCCTGATCATCGCGGTCTTCTTCACCAGCGACATCGACTTCGCGGCGCTCGGCGGCGCGGTCGTCGGCCTCGCGGTCTTCTGGGTGCTGCTGCGCAAGGGCGTGCGCGGCTGGTACATCTACGTTCCGCTGGCCCTGGTCATCTGGGGTCTGATGTACAACAGCGGCATCCACGCCACCATCGCCGGTGTCGCGATGGGCCTGATGCTGCGCTGCACCCGCCGCGACGACGAGGAGCACTCGCCGGGCGAGCACATCGAGCACCTGGTGCGCCCGCTCTCCGCGGGCCTCGCCGTGCCGCTGTTCGCGCTGTTCAGCGCCGGTGTCGCGGTGTCGGGCGGCGCGCTCGGGGACGTATTCACCAAGCCGGAGACGCTCGGCGTGGTGCTCGGTCTCGTGGTCGGCAAGGCGGTCGGCATCTTCGGCGGCACCTGGCTCGCGGCGCGCTTCACCAAGGCAGAGCTCAACGACGAACTGGCCTGGCCGGACGTCTTCGGGGTCGCCTCGCTCGCCGGGATCGGCTTCACCGTCTCGCTCCTGATCGGCGAACTCGCCTTCACCGAGGACCCGCTGCTCACCGACGAGATCAAGGCCGCCGTCCTCATGGGCTCGCTCATCGCGGCCGTGCTCTCCGCGATCCTGCTCAAGGTCCGCAACGCCAAGTACCGCGCGATGGTGGCCGACGAGGAGCGCGACGACGACCTCGACGGCATCCCCGACGTCTACGAGCAGGACAAGCCGGAGTACCACCTGCGGATGGCCGCGATCTACGAGAAGAAGGCCGCCGAACACCGCAGGCTTGCCGAAGTGTCGGGCGGGGCACGCGCCGATGACGAGGGTCCGGCATGATCTGAGCAGACTTATCTGCGCAGATTTAGCAGACTTGCTGCGCAGACCTAGCTGAGCAGTCGTATCTGAACAGACGTATCCGAGCAGGCTTATGCACGCTTACGGAAGAGGGAGTACGCGATGAGCGCACCCGACGGGCCCGTCGGCACCGAGCGCAGCCTCGGCCAGCTGGTCTCCACGGCCACCAGCGAGATGTCGGCGCTGGTGCACGACGAGATCGCGCTGGCCAAGGCGCAGCTGCGGCAGGACGTCAAGCGCGGTGCGGTCGGCGGCGCCGCGTTCGCCGCGGCGGGCGCGGTGCTGATCTTCTCGCTGCCGATGCTGAGCTTCGCCCTCGCGTACGGCATCGAGACCTGGAGCGGCTGGAATCTGGCGATCTGCTTCGTGCTGTCCTTCGCGGCGAACGTGCTGGTCGCGGGGCTCCTCGCGCTCATCGGCGTCATCTTCGCGAAGAAGGCCAAGAAGGGCAGGGGCCCGCAGAAGGCGGCCGCTTCGGCCAAGGAGACGGCTGCCGTACTGGGGAACGTCAAGCCGCACCCCCGCGCGGTGAGCCCCGCGGGTGCCGCCGTCGACCGTGTCGGTGAGAAGGCCCCGGCTGTGGCACGCTCGTCTTCATGACGGACCCCGCCCCTCTTTCGGCCCAGCCGCCCTCGCTCGTACGCATCGAAGGCCCCTGGACCCACCGGGATGTCGCCGCCAACGGCGCGCGCTTCCACATCGCCGAGATGGGCGACGGGCCGCTGGTGCTGCTTCTGCACGGTTTCCCGCAGTTCTGGTGGACCTGGCGGCACCAGATGGTGGCGCTCGCCGACGCGGGGTTCCGTGCGGTCGCGATGGACCTGCGGGGCGTGGGCGGCAGCGACCGTACGCCGCGCGGCTACGACCCGGCGAACCTCGCGCTCGACATCACGGGCGTCGTCCGGTCCCTCGGCGAGCCGGACGCCGCGCTCGTCGGGCACGACCTGGGCGGCTATCTGGCGTGGACGGCGGCCGTGATGCGGCCCAAGCTGGTGCGCCGCCTGGCCGTCTCCTCGATGCCGCATCCGCGGCGCTGGCGCTCGGCGATGCTGTCGGACCGCAAGCAGACCGCCGCCGGGTCGTACGTCTGGGGCTTCCAGCGGCCGTGGCTGCCGGAGCGTCAACTCGTCGCGGACGACGGGGCCCTGGTGGGGCGTCTGGTGCGGGACTGGTCGGGGCCGCAGCTGCCGGACGACGAGACGGTGGAGACGTACCAGCGGGCCATGACCATCCCCTCGACGGCGCACTGCTCGATCGAGCCGTACCGCTGGATGGTGCGCTCGATGGCCCGCCCCGACGGCATCCAGTTCAACCGCCGGATGAAGCGGCCGGTGCAGGTTCCCACGCTGCATCTGCACGGATCGCTCGACCCCGTGATGCGTACGAGGAGCGCGGCGGGCTCCGGCGAATACGTCGAAGCGCCGTACCGCTGGCGACTGTTCGACGGCCTCGGGCACTTTCCGCATGAGGAGGATCCGGTGGCCTTCTCGACGGAGCTGGTGAACTGGCTGAAGGATCCTGAGCCGGATCGGTGAGGGTCTCGGGCCACTGAATCGACCCCTGAATCGCCGGTGGGCGAACGCCTGTACTACGAACGGCCACTTGCCCCCCGCATAGGCCAATTGGGGCCCCTGGGCGCGGTTACCGACCTTGAGGCACGGGCACACGTCGGGGTATGGGCTGGACGCACGACTACAGTGACGCAGCACGCAACCGCCGCTCGGCCACAGCGCTGAACAGCCATGAGGGGGGCGGCCCGCACGATCCGGGCCATGAAGGCCCTGCTCAGGGCATCGGCATTCCACGCATCTTGCGCCGCAGGGCCCGCTGGGTCTCGGCGCGGCTGCGTCATACGCGCGACTGAACCGGGGCGGCGCCCCGGCCGCCCCGGCTAGAGCGCGCAACCCTCGCTGTCGACCTCCTGGTTGGCGGTGCGGCCGGCCTCGATGTCCTCGCGGACCTCGTCGGCCGTGAGCGCGTAGCCGGTGTCCGGGTCGTCGAGGGACTTCGCGAACACCACGCCGTACACCTTGCCGTCCGGCGTGAGCAGCGGGCCGCCGGAGTTGCCCTGGCGGACGGTCGCGTAGAGCGAGTACACATCGCGGCGCACGGTGCCCCGGTGGTAGATGTCCGGGCCGTTGGCCGTGATGCGGCCGCGCACGCGCGCGGGGCGCACGTCGTACGGACCGTTCTCCGGGAAGCCCGCGACGATCGCGTTGTCCCCGCTGACCGCGTCCTTCGACGTGAACTGCAGCGGGGGCGCCTGGAGGGTCGGCACGTCGAGTACGGCGATGTCGCGCTCCCAGTCGTAGAGCACGACCTTCGCGTCGTACGTCCGGCCGTCTCCGCCTATCTGCACGGTCGGCTCGTCCACGCCGCCCACCACATGCGCGTTCGTCATCACACGGCGGTCGGAGAAGACGAAGCCGGTGCCTTCGAGGACCTTGCCGCAGCCGCGGGCCTCGCCCTGCACCTTCACGATGGACTGCTTGGCCTTCGTCGCGACCGCGCTCTTGGCGAGCCTGGGGTCGGGGGCCTGCACCTCGGTGATGGGCTCGTTCGAGAACGGGCTGAAGACCTGCGGGAAGCCGTTGCGCGCGAGGACGGATGAGAAGTCCGCGAACCAGGTGTCGGCCTGGTTGGGCAGGGCGCGCGAGACGCCGAGCAGGATCTTGGAGTTACGGACTTCCTTGCCGAGCGTCGGCAGCGTCGTACCCGCGAGGGCGGAGCCGATCAGCCAGGCGACGAGGAGCATCGCCACCACGTTGACCAGGGCGCCGCCCGTCGCGTCCAGGGCGCGGGCGGGCTGCCAGGTGATGTATCTGCGGAGCTTGTTGCCGAGGTGCGTGGTGAAGGCCTGGCCGATCGAGGCGCAGACGATCACGATGACGACGGCGACGACGGCGGCCGTCGTGCCCACCGCCTGCTTGTCGTCCGTGAAGGCGCCCCAGATGACGGGCAGCAGGTACACCGCGACGAGGCCGCCGCCCAGGAAACCGATCACCGACAGGATGCCGACGACGAATCCCTGGCGATAGCCGACCACCGCGAACCACACGGCGGCGACCACCAACAGGATGTCCAGCACGTTCACCGATTCAATCCTCGCCTCGCATCGCGGTCGCCACGTCCCCGCAACCTTGTCATGCGCGCCAGTCGAGCGGGACCTGCTTCGTCCGGTCCCAGGGGCGCTCCCAGCCCGCGAAGTGCAGGATCTTGTCGATCACCCCGGCCGTAAAACCCCAGACCAGAGCGGATTCGACGAGGAAGGCGGGGCCTTCGTGGCCGCGCGGGTGGACGGCCGTCGCGCGGTTGTCGGGATCCGTGAGATCGGCCACGGGGACCGTGAAGACGCGGGCCGTCTCGGCCGGATCGACCACGCCTACGGGACTGGGTGAACGCCACCAACCCAGTACGGGCGTGACGACGAAATCGCTCACCGGGATGAAGAGGCGGGGCAGCACGCCGAAGAGCTGGACGCCCCGGGGGTCGAGCCCGGTCTCCTCCTCGGCCTCGCGCAGGGCGGCCCTCAGAGGGCCGTCCGTCTGCGGATCGCCGTCCTCGGGGTCGAGGGAGCCGCCCGGGAAGGAGGGCTGGCCGGCGTGCGAGCGGAGGCTCCCGGAGCGCTCCATCAGGAGCAGCTCGGGTCCTTGGGCGCCCTCTCCGAAGAGGATCAGTACGGCGGACTGGCGTCCGGCGCCGCTCTCCGGGGGCAGGAAGCGGCTGAGCTGGGTCGGCTTGACGGTCTCCGCGGCGTGGACGACGGGGGCCAGCCAGGCGGGGAGGCCTTCGGTGCTGAGGCGCACGTGGCCGTTGGGGCTGTCTGTGTGGCCGTGCTCGTCGGGGGTGCCGGTGTGGCCGTGCTCGTCGGGGGTGCCGGTGTGGCCGTGCCCCTGGAAGCCGTTCCCGTTCGTCATGTGCGTATCGCTCGTGTCGGTTGTCTCGCCTGTATCGCTCGCGTGCGTCATCGGCACCCCCGTCCAACTGTGGACAACGCCTGTGGCCCCTCGGTTGGTTCCTCGCTCATGCGGCGCCCAGTGGCGGCGCCGCCTTTCCCGGGTAGTCCGGCGGGGGCTTGAGGCGCTGGCCCGGCAGGCCGCCCATCTCGTACTTGAGGAGCTTCTTCGCCTTCTCCGGGTCGGTCTCGCCCTCCCCGTACGACGGGCAGAGGCCGGCGATGGGGCAGGCGCCGCAGGCGGGCTTGCGGGCGTGGCAGATGCGGCGGCCGTGGAAGATCACCCGGTGCGAGAGCATCGTCCACTCGCTCTTCGGGAAGAGGTCGGCGATGGCGGCCTCGACCTTCTCCGGGTCGGTCTCCTCGGTCCACTTCCACCGGCGGACGAGGCGCCCGAAGTGGGTGTCCACGGTGATTCCGGGGACTCCGAAGGCGTTGCCGAGCACCACGAACGCCGTCTTGCGGCCTACGCCGGGCAGCTTGACCAGGTCCTCTATGCGGCCGGGGACCTCACCGCCGTGGTTGTCCCGGAGGGCCGCGGCGAGGCCCATGATCGACTTCGTCTTCGCCCGGAAGAACCCCGTCGGCCTGATCAGTTCCTCGACCTCTTCCGGGTTGGCCGCGGCCAGGTCCTCCGGGGTCGGGTACGCGGCGAAGAGGCGCGGTGTCGTCTGGTTCACCCTCAGGTCGGTGGTCTGCGCGGAGAGGACCGTGGCCACCAGGAGCTCGAAGGGGTTTTCGAAGTCCAGCTCGGGGTGCGCGTACGAGTACACCTCGGCGAGCTCGCGGTTGATGCGGCGGGCGCGGCGGACGAGGGCGGTGCGGGACTCGGGCTTGGTTTGTTTGGCGGGGGTCGCCTGTTTGGCGGGCTTGGCCTTCTTGGTGGGGGTGGGCTTCACCGCGGTGGTGGGCTTCTTCGCCGCCGTCGCCGTCTTCTTTGCCGTCGCCGCCGTCTTCTTTGCTGAAGGCTTCCTCACCGGTGGCATCCTTGTCCCTTTTGTCGCATTCTCTGGTTCGGAGGAAGCCTGTTCGCCCACAGCGGAATCACGGCGTGCGGTCACCCTTCCAGCCCCCCTTGGCCTGTGCTCTCACCGGCTTTTTGGACACCCGGCCAGCCTAGAGCCCGGCACTGACATCCGCCCCTGACCCCATGGATCGGCCCCCAATTGGCCCCCTCCTGCATGGCATGCGACACCAGTACGGCATCCTTGTGACAGATCACACTGTTTGGACCGTCCGGCAAAATGGGGAGCACGGTCCCCTGATGCAGGTCGACAAGGAGAGAACTCGTGGACGACGTTCTGCGGCGCGCCCCGCTCTTCGCGGCGCTCGATGACGAGCAGGCCGCGGAGCTCCGCGCCTCCATGAGTGAGGTGACGCTCGCGCGCGGGGATGCTCTGTTCCATGAGGGCGACCCCGGAGACCGCCTTTATGTGGTCACCGAGGGCAAGGTGAAGCTCCACCGGACCTCACCCGACGGGCGCGAGAACATGCTCGCGGTGCTCGGTCCCGGCGAGCTCATCGGTGAGCTCTCGCTGTTCGACCCGGGTCCGCGTACGGCAACCGCCTCCGCCCTCACCGAGGTCAAACTGCTCGGCCTGGGGCACGGCGACCTCCAGCCGTGGCTGAACGCGCGGCCCGAGGTGGCCGCCGCGCTGCTGCGTGCCGTCGCCCGGCGCCTGCGCAAGACCAACGACCAGATGTCCGACCTGGTCTTCTCCGACGTGCCCGGGCGTGTGGCCCGCGCGCTCCTCGACCTGTCGCGCCGCTTCGGTGTGCAGTCCGAGGAGGGCATCCACGTCGTGCACGACCTCACGCAGGAAGAGCTGGCCCAGCTGGTCGGCGCCTCCCGCGAGACGGTCAACAAGGCGCTCGCGGACTTCGCCGGGCGCGGGTGGCTGCGGCTTGAGGCTCGCGCGGTGATCTTGCTGGATGTGGAGCGGTTGGCCAAGCGCTCACGCTGACGCCGGTGCGCTGACGCTGTGTCTTACGTGGATGGGGTTCCGCCTGTTTTGAGGCGGAGCCCCATCTGTGCTTGCTGTACAGGCTTTTCCCGCCCACCCGCCCGATTGCCCGGCGGCTCGACAAGGTGCGCCGGTACTCGGCGAAGACCCGTCAGATCAGGCCGTGCTCCCGCAGGTAGTCCAGCTGGGCACGGACCGAGAGTTCCGCCGCCGGCCACAGGGAGCGATCGACGTCCGCGTACACGTGGGAGACGACGTCCGCGGGGGCCACGTGGCCGTTCTCGACGGCCGTCTCCACCTGGGCCAGGCGGGTCGCGCGGTGCGCGAGGTAGAACTCGACGGCGCCCTGCGCGTCCTCCAGGACCGGTCCGTGGCCCGGCAGGACCGTGTGCACGCCGTCGTCGACCGTCAGGGACCTGAGGCGCCGCAGCGAGTCCAGATAGTCCCCCAGGCGGCCGTCAGGGTGCGCCACGACCGTCGTACCGCGGCCCAGGACCGTATCCCCCGTCAGGACGGACTGATCGGCCGGGAGATGGAAGCACAGGGAGTCCGCGGTGTGGCCCGGCGTCGGCACGACGCGCAGCTCCAAGCCACCCGTCGTGATCACGTCACCCGCGGCGAGGCCCTCGTCGCCGAGGCGCAGCGCCGGGTCGAGGGCCCGCACCTTGCTGCCGGTCAGCTCGGCGAAGCGGGCGGCGCCTTCCGCGTGGTCGGGGTGGCCGTGGGTGAGGAGGGTCAGGGCCACACGCTGACCGGCCTTCTCGGCGGTGGCGATGACGTTCTGGAGGTGCGCGTCGTCCAGGGGGCCTGGGTCGATGACGACCGCGAGCCCGGAGTCCGGCTCCGCGACGATCCAGGTGTTGGTGCCGTCGAGGGTCATCGCGGACGCGTTGGGCGCGAGCACGTTGACGGCGCGGGCCGTTGCGCGACCGCTGAGCACTCCACCCCGGGGCTGTCCGGGAAGGGCGGCGGCTTCGGTCATGCGGGGTTACTCCCGTTCGGGTGGGGTGGAGTGACGGTGCGGGGCACGGTCCGGGGGCTGCGGGTGGGAGACGGGTGGGGCCCGGGGTTCACTTGGGGTCGCCCGCAGGGATGTGTTTGGTGAACTCCTCGTGGCCTGGCCAGGTCAGGGTCAACTCGCCGTTCTCCAGGCGCGCTTGGGCCAGGACCGGGGTCAGGTCCCGCTCCGGGGCGGCGGCCAGGGCGTCCGCCGCGGACGCGTACGGGCTCAGCTGGCGCAGGGTCGCGATGGTCGGCGGCATCATCAGGAGCTCGCCTTTGTCGTATCCCTCCGTGGCCTTCCCGGGAGCGATCCACACCGTACGGTCCGCCTCCGTAGAGGCGTTGCGCGTGCGCTGCCCCTCCGGAAGCACCGCCACGAAGAAGAACGTGTCGTACCGCTTCGGCTCGAACTCCGGAGTGATCCACCGCGCCCAGGCGGCAAGCAGGTCACTACGGAGGACAAGCCCCCGGCGGTCCAGGAACTCCGCGAAGGACAGCTCGCGGGCCACCAGCGCCTCGCGGTCCGCCTCCCAGTCCTCACCCGTCGTGTCGCCGACGACGGTCGAGGGGCTCGGCCCGGCCAGCAGCACGCCCGCCTCCTCGTACGTCTCGCGGACGGCGGCGCACACGATCGCCTGGGCGCCCGGCTCGTCCACGCCGAGCCGCGCCGCCCACGACGCGAGGGAGGGGCCCGCCCAGCGCACCAGGCGGTCGTCGTCGCGCGGGTCCACGCCGCCGCCCGGATACGCGTACGCGCCTCCGGCGAAGGCCATGGAGGCGCGTCTGCGCAGCATGTGTACGGCGGGGCCCGCCGCGGAGTCCCTCAGGAGCATGACCGTGGCGGCCCGGCGCGGAGTCGCCGGCGTCAGTTCGCCGCTGCTCAGCGCCCGGATGCGGTCGGGCCACTCCGGGGGATACCACTGCCCATTAGCCATGGGCGGAGGCTATCCCCTGGCGGGCTGATGTTCGAGAGGCAACTATCGGGTGCTCCAGGAGAGCAAAAACCTCCCCCGCGCAGCCCTCACGCCTCGGTCAGTTCCACCTGGATCTCGACCTCGACCGGTGCGTCCAGCGGCAGGACCGCCACGCCCACGGCGCTGCGGGCGTGCACGCCCTTGTCGCCGAGGACCTCGCCGAGCAGCTCGCTCGAGCCGTTGATCACTCCGGGCTGGCCCGTGAAGTCAGGGGCCGATGCGACGAAGCCGACGACCTTCACGACGCGCGCGACCCGGTCCAGGTCACCGACGAGGGACTTCACCGCGGCGAGCGCGTTCAGGGCGCAGGTGCGGGCCAGGTCCTTGGCCTCCTCCGGGGTCACCTCGGCGCCGACCTTGCCGGTCACCGGAAGCTTGCCCTCCACCATCGGGAGCTGCCCCGAGGTGTACACGTACACACCGGACTGAACGGCCGGCTGGTAGGTCGCCAGCGGCGGCACCACCTCCGGCAGGGTCAGTCCGAGCTCGGCGAGGCGAGCATCCACGACGCCTCCCTCCCGTCGCCCGCCGCCACCCTCGACGGAGGCGCTTCGCGCCGCCCCGCTCACAGCTGCTTCTCCCGCTTCAGGTAGGCCACGAGCTGCTCAGGGTTGTTCGGCCCGGGCACGACCTGGACGAGCTCCCAGCCGTCCTCGCCCCAGGTGTCCAGAATCTGCTTCGTGGCATGGACGAGCAGCGGCACGGTTGCGTATTCCCACTTGGTCATACGGCCGACTGTAGCCGCTGTGAGGCGCTGCTCACGGTGGCCTCCTGCGTAGCCCGGACGGCGACTGGTTAGGCTCACAAGTGTGAGCAGGCTCCAGGTCGTCAGCGGCAAGGGTGGTACCGGCAAGACCACGGTGGCCGCCGCCCTAGCGCTCGCCCTCGCGACGGAGGGCAAGCGCACCCTTCTCGTGGAGGTCGAGGGCAGACAGGGCATCGCGCAGCTCTTCGAGACCGAAGCGTTGCCCTATGAGGAGCGGAAGATCGCCGTCGCTCCGGGGGGCGGGGAGGTGTACGCCCTCGCCATCGACCCCGAGCTCGCGCTCCTGGACTACCTCCAGATGTTCTACAAGCTGGGGGGCGCGGGACGCGCGCTCAAGAAGCTCGGCGCCATCGACTTCGCCACCACCATCGCGCCGGGCCTGCGGGACGTCCTGCTGACGGGCAAGGCCTGCGAGGCCGTACGCCGCAAGGAGAAGAGCGGGCGTTTCACGTACGACTGCGTGGTGATGGACGCCCCGCCGACCGGGCGCATCACGCGCTTCCTGAACGTGAACGACGAGGTGGCGGGGCTCGCCAAGATCGGGCCGATACACAACCAGGCGCAGGCCGTGATGCGGGTCCTCAAGTCCCCTGAGACGGCGGTGCACTTGGTGACGCTGCTCGAGGAAATGCCGGTCCAGGAGACCGCCGACGGGATCGCCGAGCTGCGGGCGGCGAAGCTGGCCGTGGGGCGGGTCATCGTGAACATGGTGCGGCCCGCCCTGCTCGACGAGGCCTCGCTCGAACTGGGCCTTGAGCAGACCCCGCGGGCGGCCATCGCCAAGTCCCTGTCGGCCGCGGGCCTCGGCGGCGCCCGGCGCGGCGGCAACGCGGAGCGGCTGGTCGACCCGCTCCTGGAACAGGCCGCCGAGTACGCCGAGCGGTACGCCCTGGAGCGCGACCAGCGGGCCGTGCTCGGCGATCTCGGCCTGCCCTCGCACGAACTCCCGCTGCTCGCAGGGGGGATGGACCTGGCGGGGCTCTACGACCTCGCGACGGAACTGCGGAAGCAAGGGATCGCATGACGACGCCCGACCCGGCACGCACCCCTGACCCGGCGCGCACCGACCCGGTACGCCCTCTCGACCCGGCCCGCAGCCTCGACGTAGACAGGCTGCTCGACGACCCGAAGACCCGCATCGTCGTGTGCTGCGGCTCCGGAGGCGTCGGCAAGACGACCACGGCGGCCGCGCTCGGCCTGCGCGCCGCGGAACGGGGCCGCAAGGTCGTCGTCCTCACCATCGACCCGGCGCGCAGGCTCGCGCAGTCCATGGGGATCGACTCGCTCGACAACGTCCCGCGCCGGGTCAAGGCCGTCGACGGGGACGGCGAGTTGCACGCGATGATGCTCGACATGAAGCGCACCTTCGACGAGATCGTCGAGGCGCACGCGGACAAGGAGCGGGCGAGCGCAATCCTCAACAACCCCTTCTACCAGTCGCTTTCGGCGGGCTTCGCGGGCACGCAGGAGTACATGGCGATGGAGAAGCTGGGGCAGCTGCGCTCCCGCGACGAGTGGGATCTGATCGTCGTCGACACCCCGCCCTCGCGCTCGGCCCTCGACTTCCTTGACGCTCCGAAGCGCCTCGGTTCGTTCCTGGACGGGAAGCTGATCCGGCTGCTCATGGCTCCCGCGAAGGTGGGCGGCCGGGCCGGGATGAAGTTCCTGAACGTGGGCATGTCGATGATGACGGGGGCCCTGGGCAAGCTGCTCGGCGGTCAACTGCTGCGTGACGTACAGACGTTCGTGGCCGCGATGGACACCATGTTCGGCGGTTTCCGCACCCGCGCGGACGCCACGTACCGGCTGCTGCAGGCGCCCGGCACGGCGTTCCTCGTGGTGGCGTCGCCGGAGCGGGACGCGCTGCGTGAGGCGGCGTACTTCGTGGAACGCCTGGCCGCCGACGACATGCCGCTCGCCGGTCTCGTGCTGAACCGGGTGCACAGCAGCGGCGCCGCCCGGCTCACGGCCGAGCGGGCGCTTGCCGCCGCGGAAGATCTCGCGCTTGCCGCCGCGGAAAATCTTGATGAGGGCCGCATTGTGGATCAGGGGGACGGGAAGGTTGGAGGGCGTACCTCCTACGAGGCTCTCGCCGACTCCCCCGAGACCTCCGAGACCTCCGAGACTCCCAAGACATCCGAAAGCCCTGAGAATCCCGCACCTTCTGAACTTCATGAGCGGTCACCGCTTGATGAGCCGTCCGTCGAGCAGCTGACCGCCGGTCTGCTGCGGCTGCACGCCGAACGTATGCAGTTGCTCGCGCGCGAACAGCGCACCCGCGACCGTTTCACCGCGCTCCACCCCGAGGTGGCCGTGGCCGAAGTGACCGCTCTGCCGGGCGATGTGCATGACCTGGCAGGCCTTCGGGCCATCGGGGACCGGCTCGCGGCCGGTGCTGATGGTGATGGTGATCTGGCCGGAGCTTCCTGAGCAGCGGGTCTATCCCACCGCCGCGGTGGTTTGTCCACCCGCCACGGTGGTCTATCCCACCGCCGCGTAGCTCTCGTACGTCTCGTCGTCCTCCAAGTCCACGGGCAGCAGGCCCGCGCCACGCTCGTACTCGGAGCGCGCCGTCTCCAGCAGCCGGCGCCATGAGGTGACGGTGGGACGCCTGCGCAGCAGTGCGCGGCGCTCCCGCTCCGTCATGCCACCCCACACGCCGAACTCGACGCGGTTGTCCAGCGCGTCGGCCAGGCACTCGGTCCGCACCGGGCAGCCGGTGCACACCGCCTTGGCCCTGTTCTGCGCTGCTCCTTGAACGAACAGTTCATCTGGATCGGTAGTGCGGCAGGCCGCCTGCGCACTCCAGTCGGTTACCCAGCCCATACCGGCGCCGTCCTCTCCCGAATCGAGGCTCCCCCACGGCGGCAGCGGCATATTCACCGCCGCCAGTTGAGGACGTTACGGAAGGTGGCGACAGCGCAACACCCCCTTCGGGCCCAATCTTGAATGGCCCGAACGGACTATGCGTAAGCGGCAGATCACCCGACGGAGTGAGCTGGCGACATGCGTGAGGAACCCGGCATAAGCGGGCATTTCAGTTGAGTCACAACGGGCACCGGATGGCGCATGAGGCGAATTCGGACACTCCCTCAAGCTCTCCAGGAGCCGGAGGTGCCCCCTCGTCAGATTCGGGGATGACGGCGGGGTTGTTGCTGAACCGCACTGCTGTGACAGTTGAGAGCAGCTTAGGCCAAGGCATTGAGGCCTGTCCGGCGAATCAGAACGTGGGCACGAGAGCGTGCGGCCGCAACTCTCCGATGTCACGATCCGGCACTCGAACATCCCGAGGAACACCCGCTCCCTCGGAACGTCCTTGACTACGGATTAGGCTGCCCTCATGGGAAAGAAGCGCTCCGGCGGTGGTCTGTCACCAACTCAGCAGGCCGCGAAGTTCCTAGGTGTCAGCGTCCTCGCGGGAGCGGTGCTGGCCGGGATCGCCCTGCCCGCGGCCGGTGCGCTCGGGCTCGCGGCCAAGGGTTCGGTCGAGGGGTTCGACGAGATCCCGGCCAATCTGAAGCAGCCGCCGCTGAGTCAGCGCACCACGATCCTCGACGCCAAGGGCGGTGCGATCGCGACGGTCTACTCACGTGACCGCACCGTGGTGCCGCTCAAGGAGATCTCGCCGTACATGCAGAAGGCGATCGTCGCGATCGAGGACGCCCGCTTCTACGAACACGGCGCGGTCGACGCGAAGGGCATCCTGCGCGCGCTGAACCAGAACGCGCAGAGCGGCGGCGTCTCCCAGGGCGCGTCCACGCTCACCCAGCAGTACGTGAAGAACGTCTTCGTGGAGGAGGCCGGTGACGACCCGTCGAAGGTCGCCGAGGCCACCCAGCAGACGCTCGGGCGCAAGATCCGCGAGTTGAAGTACGCGATCCAGGTCGAGGACAAGCTCGGCAAGAAGCGCATCCTCAGCAACTACCTGAACATCACCTACTTCGGGCAGCAGGCGTACGGCGTCGAGGCCGCCTCCCAGCGGTACTTCTCCAAGCCCGCCAAGGACCTGAAGATCCAGGAGGCCGCGCTCCTCGCCGGCATCGTGCAGTCCCCCAGCCGGTACGACCCGGTCAACGACGCGCAGGAAGCCACCAAGCGCCGCAACGTCGTCATCCAGCGGATGGCGGAGACGCACGACATCACGCAGGCGGAGGCCGAGGCGGCGAAGAAGAAGCCGCTGGGCCTGAAGGTGAGCAAGCCGAAGAACGGCTGCATCACGGCGGTCAGCGGCGCCGGGTTCTTCTGTGACTACGTACGCGAGGTCTTCCACTCCGACCCGGCCTTCGGCAAGACCAAGGAGGACCGGGCCAGGATCTGGAACCAGGGCGGGCTGCAGATCAAGACGACGCTCGACCCGCAGGCGCAGCAGTCGGTGCAGGCCTCGATAAAGGATCACGTCAACCAGACGGACGACGTGGCGACGGCGGCCACCATCGTCGAGCCGGGCACCGGCAAGATCCTTGGCATGGGCCAGTCGCGGCCCTACGGCATCAACCTCAAGGCCAACGAGACCTCGATGAATCTGTCCGTCGACCAGAACATGCGGGGCGGCGCGGGCTACCAGCCGGGATCGACCTTCAAGCCGATCGTGGCGGCGGCAGCTCTCGAGGGCGGCATGCCGCCGACGAAGAGCTACGGCTCGCCGTACGAGATGCCGTATCCGGAGCGTGTCGCGGCCTGCGGCGGCAAGGAGTGGGTGAACTCGGGCGGCGCGAAGCTCACCAATGAGAACGAGTCCGAGGTCGGCCCCTACGCCATGAAGGAAGCGACCGCGAAGTCGGTCAACACCTACTACGTGGAGATGATCGGCGACATCGGGATCTGCCCGGTGACGAAGATGGCCAAGAAGATGGGCGTCGAGCGGGCCGACGGCAAGAAGATGGACCAGGCGCCGTCGATCGCGCTCGGCACCCAGGAGATGTCACCACTGACGATGGCGAGCGCGTACGCGACGTTCGCCGCGCGCGGCAAGTACTGCACGCCCATCGCCATCGAGTCGATCTCCGCTCCGGGCGGCAAGTCGCTGCGGGTGCCGAAGTCGTCGTGCTCGCGCGCGATGTCGCAGAAGACCGCCGACACGATCAACACGCTCCTGAAGGGCGTGGTCGAGGACGGCACGGGCCAGCAGGCGGGCCTCGGCTCCCGCCCGAGCGCGGGCAAGACCGGTACGACCGACTTCCGCTACGCCGCCTGGTTCGTCGGCTACACGCCGAACATGTCGGGCGCGGTCTGGGTCGGCGACCCGCAGCACAAGCGGCAGATGGTCGACATCACCATCGGCGGGGTCCCGTACGGCAAGGTCTTCGGTGGCGAGGTGCCGGGCCCGATCTGGCGCGACGCGATGAGCGGCGCCCTCGCGGGCAAGCCCGCGCCGGACTTCAACACCGTCCACATCCCGGACGCCGACAGAGACAAGGACAAGGACAAGCCCCACGACGACAACAAGCCGGGCGGCGGCGGCGGTGGCAACGACGGCGGCGGCAACGGTGACGGCGGTGGCGGCGATCCCTGGCCGGACATCTCCCTCCCGCCGGACGTCATCGGCGGCGGCGGAAACGGCGGGAACGGCAATGGGGGCGGGATCGGCGGCTGGGGCCGGTAGGTCTTCCCTTTAGTGCTTAGTCGGCTCCGGACCCGGCCCAGCAC